>JANLPN010000310.1:0-2035 GCA_031367285.1 Betaproteobacteria bacterium
GTCGGCCGCCATGCCGGCGCAATCGCCCACGTTGTCGCCCACGTTGTCGGCAATCACGGCCGGGTTGCGCGGGTCATCCTCGGGGATGCCGGCTTCGACCTTGCCCACCAGGTCGGCGCCCACGTCGGCGCCCTTGGTGAAGATGCCGCCGCCAAGACGCGCAAAGATGGAAATCAGCGATGAGCCGAAGGCAAAACCGATCAGCGGGTTGAGTTTGGCCGAGGTCACGGCGCCGTCCGGCACCAGGAACCAGTAAAACGCCGTCACGCCCAGCAGGCCCAGGCCGACCACCAGCATGCCGGTGATGGCACCGCCGCGGAAGGCCACGTCCAGCGCCGGGCCAATGCCCTTGGTGGCAGCCTGGGCGGTGCGCACATTGGCGCGCACCGACACGTTCATACCGATAAAACCGCAGGCGCCCGACAAAACGGCGCCGATGACGAAGCCGATCGCACTCCATTTGTCCAGAAAAAGCCCGATCAGGATGGCAAGCACCACGCCCACCATGGAAATGGTCTTGTATTGGCGCGCCAAATAGGCGGCAGCGCCGGTCTGGATGGCGGCTGCAATTTCCTGCATCCGCGCATTGCCTGCGTCTTGCGAAAGAATCCAGCTGCGTGCCCAAAAGCCGTAGCCCACGGCAATCAGCCCACACGCAAGTGCCATTACCAGCACCGAGTTGCCCGTCATAGTCATCACTCCTAATTGGTTGGGGACAGGGCATGCCGGGTAGCAGTGCACTCTGTCCCGCAAAGTCCTAAGACTTCAGTTTCGCTTCAAGGGGCGCAACGCATGCGAGGCCCCCGCTGCGTTGCTTCCTCGTGCGTCCTGTTCAGGAGTCGATTGGCCAACGCCGGAACTGTAACTGCAAAAGTGCAGGTTTTCGGGTTGGGCGGGTTGGGCGGTCAAAAAATCAGGGTTTCTACTGATGATCCGCCGTGGCGCCCCCTATTTCGTCGCGTCACCAGGAGTTGGACGCTGGATCGTGCGCGACAAAGCCCGCTTATGATCCTCGGAGTTGGTAAACACCCCGATAACTAGCGAGCCAGCACCATGTCACTGGATAAAGTCACCCCCGGCGCCAATGTGCCCGACGCGTTCAACGTGATCATCGAGATACCGATGAATGCCGACCCGGTGAAGTATGAAGTGGACAAGGCCTCGGGCGCCATTTTCGTGGACCGTTTCATGAGTACGTCCATGCATTACCCGACCAACTACGGCTATGTGCCCAAGACCATCAGCGGGGATGGCGATCCGGTGGATGTGCTGGTGATCACGCCGGTGCCGCTGATCCCGGGTGTGGTGGTGACCTGCCGCCCGATTGGTATCCTGAAGATGCAGGACGAGGCGGGCGAAGACGGCAAGGTGCTGGCGGAGCCGATCGACAAGATTTTGTCCATCTACACCCAGTGGCAAAAACCCGAAGACCTGAACCCCATGCGCCTGAAAACCATTACGCACTTCTTCGAGCACTACAAGGATCTGGAAGTGGGTAAATGGGTCAAGGTGCTGGGCTGGGAGGGCGCGGACTCGGCGCGCAAGGAAATCATGGACGGCATCGCGAACTACAACAAGGCACACGCCTGAGCAGATGTGGAGCCGGTCAGCGCAGTGGGTCCGGGAAGATGACGCCGTGCAAACCGCCTTTGCGCTCGAAGCGCTTCCATTGCCCTTCCGGCTGTGACAGGCGGTCAGCCACCGCCCACCAGGCGCTGGGGTTCAGCCCCAGGCCTATGTGGCTGGCCACGACTTCAATGTTTTCGGTGTTCGGGTTGGTCTGGCTGGGGGCCTGGAGGCTGGCCTGCCAGGCCACGATGCCGTCGCTGCGCGAGTAAATCGATGTGGTTGGCACGGCGGGGGCAGCGGGCAGGTGGTACTGCGCGGCCTCGCGGCCGGCATCGCGGCCGCTGGTGAGTTAGTAGAAGCGCCAGGCATAGGTGCTTTTGTGGGAACCCGCAAACCGCGTTCCAATCGTGATTACGCAGCGCCCCAGGTCCGGCAATTACATTGGCAACAACCGGGCGTTGACGCC
>JANLPN010000394.1:0-6071 GCA_031367285.1 Betaproteobacteria bacterium
AGTTGCCCTGGCTGTTCGAGGGCAAGTTGCCCGACCTGAACCTTGGAACAGCGCTCGGTGCCAGTTGCGCCCCGCAATTGCGCGCCGCCTTGCAGCAGGTACTGGCGTCGCAAACCCGGTTCACGCAAGTGGTGGACGGCCGCTTCAAGGGCGGTCATATCACGCGTTCCTTCGGCAAACCGCAGGCGGGGCGCCATGCGGTACAGCTGGAGATGTGTTGGAGCACCTATATGCCCGAACAACCGCCGTATGGCATAGAGGCGGCACGCGCCGACACACTGGCGCCGGTATTACACGCCCTGGTGCGGACCATGATTGCGTGGAAGCCCCATGGATAAACACACGTTGTGGACCGAACGTGCCTGGATAGGCGGTCGCTGGCAGGAGTCGGTGCTGCTGGAAGTGGACGCGCGAGGCCATTGGGGCAACATAAGGCCCGGCGTGGACGTACCTCCGCCATCTGCGCGACGGCTTCCCGGCCCGGTCTTGCCCGGCCTGGTCAATGCCCACAGCCACGCCTTCCAGCGTGCGTTTGCCGGCCTGTCAGAACGGCGGGAAACCGACGCCGACGACTTCTGGTCCTGGCGTGATCGCATGTACCGCGTGGCGCTGCGCATCACACCCGCACAGATGCAGGCCGTGGCGGCGCAACTGTATGTGGAACTGCTGCGCGGCGGGTATACGCAGGTATGCGACTTCCACTACCTGCACCACGATGTACACGGCCAGCCCTACCCGGAGCCGGCCACCATGTGCTGGGCGCTGGCCGATGCCGCGGCGGACGCCGGTATAGGACTGACGGTGCTGCCGGTGCTGTACGAACGCGCGGGGTTCGCCCAAGCCACGCTGCGCGACGACCAGCGCCGTTTTGCCGGTACCCCGGCACTGGTGCGGCAGTTGACCCGGGCCGTGGAGGGTTGCCAACGCCCCCACGTCAACGCGGGCGTGGCCATCCACTCGTTGCGCGCCGCCAACACGGAATCCATCAAGGCCCTGCTGCATCTGGTGGGTGAAGAGCCGCTGCCGATCCATATCCACGTGGCCGAACAAACCCAGGAAGTGGACGACTGCATGACCGCGACTGGAGAGCGCCCCATCGCCTGGCTATGCAAGACATTCGCGCCCGGTACACGCTGGCAACTGGTGCACGCCACCCACTCCACACCGGCCGAAATCGAAGCGGTGGCGCGCAGCGGCGCCGGCATCGTGATCTGTCCCAGCACCGAAGGCAATCTGGGCGACGGCCTGGCCGACCTGGGCGGCTGGTTAGCGGCCGGCGTGCCCATGGCCATAGGTTCGGACAGCCATATCACGCGCAACTGGGCCGAAGAATTGCGCTGGCTCGAATACGGCCAGCGCCTGGCAAAGCGGCAACGCAATGTGGCGGCCGATCCTTTGTCGGGGCAAGCCGCCACGGCCGCGCGCCTGTTCGATGCTGCGCTGGGCGCCGGTGGCAACGCTGCAGGCCAATCCCACTGGGGCCTGGTGCAAGGCGCGCGGGCCGATGCGCTGGTGCTTGATCCGCGCAGCCCGGCGCTCTTGGGCATACCGCCGTCCCACGGACTGGACGCGCTGGTTTTCTCGGGTGGTGAACCCGCGTTTGGCGAAGTGATCGTAGCCGGCAAGGTGGCGCTGCGCAATGGCGTCCACCCGCAGGAGCAAGCCATTGCGGGAAGGTTTTCAGACGCGATGGAAAACCTGTGGGGTCAAGCTTAGCTCATGGAGCAAACACGGCAAGACGCGGGAAATAGCTCTTGTAGGGAGCCGGATCGCGGGTGAGCACACTCAGGTTTGTCACCGCCGCATGAGCGCCGATATAGAAGTCTGGCAGGGGCTTGTGCTTCGAGCCTCCTCTGTGCCGGTATAAAGAGAAGGCCGTGGCGGTTAATGATGCACAGGCCCAGGGCAGAGGGCTGCGCAGGGTGTCGTACACATCGAGCAACGCGTCCAGAGCATCGACATTCGGTCGCGGAACCAATAACTCGGTGTAGATCATCAAGTTCACATGTAACGGCGACCGTTCACTACACCTTTGAAGTTGCTCAACGGCCCAGTCATGCCAAGGACTGGCTTCGTCGATGCAGTCAATCCAGATGTTGGTATCTACCAGAACCCCGGCGCTGCCATCGTAATTCGCCAGGCTAGCGGTGACCACGGCGTGAACTGGCTGGGGCGGTCTCATCTCCACGAAGGAAAGTCATGATTTCGCTGGCTCCGAGTTGCCTGAACTCCGGGCTCAGACTGCCGCGGACGCGGGCTGCAGCCGCGCGCAGCTTCGCCCGGCGGTCATCCTTCACGCCAGTTCCAATGGGCGTCATCACGATCTTGCTGCCTTCAAGGCTGAACGACACCTCACTGCCGGGCGCGACACCTGCCGCGACGCGGATGTGTTTGGGGATGGTGACTTGGCCTTTTTCCGTGATGTGCATGATGTGTCCGAAAGTAGGAATGCCTAGTAGGAATTTTACCTTGGGTTGCACACGGTCATGGGGCATCTATCGCATGCCCAGTAGGAGCACTGCCTGTCGTTGACGGTGTGTCTATCTGGACAGGAACCAAAACACTGCAACCGCCGCAACCCCCACCACCCATTTGATGGCCGGATTAAGGCCGGATGACTGTTCTTGTGAACTGGATGGTGAACCGGATGTTCCCAAAGGGGACGGTATCGTGATGGGGCCGAGTTGCGAAGGAATGGTGTCCTGGTTCATTGTGGTCCTGATGGTGGCAAGTCTCCGCTGCTGGCATTTTTTTGTTGCTCTGCTGGGGCGGATTCTACCGAGTCCATTGGTTTGTCCTGCCGACCGCCGAGCCAGGCGAGTACGCCTTGCGCCGCGGCGCGGCCGCTGGCCATGCTTGCGGTCAGCAGGTACCCGCCCGTGGGAGCCTCCCAGTCCAGCATTTCGCCGACGCACCACACACCCGGCAATTGCCGCAACATCAGTTGCGGGGTCAGGGCCTTAAAACACACGCCGCCGGCACTGCTGATGGCCTCGTCTATGGGCCGGGCGGCCGCCAGCGTCACGGGCAAGGCCTTGAGCGCGGCGGCCAGCCTGGGCGCATCGGCCATGTCCGCCTTGGCCAGCAACTCGTGCAATAACCCGGCCTTGATGCCTTCAATACCCAGGCGGCTCTTCAGGTGGCTGGACAAGGAACGCGAGCCGCGCGGATGGGCCACCTCCTGCCGTACCCGCTGCGGCGACAACGCGGGCAACAAATCGATGGTGAAGGTGGCGCTCCCGTGGGCGGCGATCTCGTCACGCAGCAGGCTGGAAGCGGCATACACCAGGCTGCCCTCCACACCGGTGGCCGTGGCCACAAATTCGCCCTGGCGCTGGAAAATTTCGCCCCCGGAATTTTGAAACCGGATCGCGACCGACTTGAACGGCATGCCCGCAAAACGCCCAGCGAAATGCGGGCTCCAGCCGCCTCGCACGTCAAAGCCGCAGTTGGCCGGCAGTAGCGGGGCCACTTCCACGCCGCGTTGCTGAAGCAGCGCAACCCAGGCCCCGTCGGACCCCAGGCGCGACCAGCTAGCGCCACCCAGCGCCAGCACTACGGCGTCTGCGTGAACTTGCAGTGCTCCCTTGGGCGTATCAAACAACAGGCCGATACGCCCGGCTTCGGGCTCGCCCCAACCGGTCCAGCGGTGCCGCATATGAAACTGCACCGGCGGCCCCGCCTGCGGGTAGCGCAGACGATGCAGCCAGGCGCGCAGCAGCGGCGCGGCCTTCATGTCGGCTGGAAACACGCGGCCCGAGCTACCCACAAACGTGGCGATGCCCAGACCGGCGGCCCAGTCGCGGATAGGGGCTGCGCCAAAGTCCTGCAGCAAGCCCTTGACCTCACCGTGCCGCGCGCCAAAACGCGACTCGAACAACGCAGCGGGCTCGGAGTGGGTCAGGTTCAGCCCGCCTTTGCCGGCCAGCAAAAACTTGCGTCCCACACTGGGCATGGCGTCATACAGGTGCACCGCCACGCCGGCTGCGCCGAGCACCTCGGCTGCCATCAATCCGGCGGGCCCGCCGCCAATAACGATCACGGTGCGCATGGAAGGTGTCATGCAGGCAATTCAATCAGGTCGCCCTGGCCGGTCAGGAACGCAGCACGTACGGTCTCGCCCGGATAGATGTCCTGCACGGCGCTGCGGTAGGTCTGCAACTGTTCGACCAGTTCGCTCTGGGACTGCGGTGACGGGTGCGACTTGAAATCCAGCACCCACCATGCGCCGGTGTCCTTGCGTTGCACCAGGCGGTCCAGGCGCAGCGGCTCACCCTGGTACATCAATTCCACTTCGGTGCCTTGCCAGCCCACGATGGCGACGTCCCAGACCCAGGCGCCCTGCCCCTGCAATATGCGTTGCGCCATGGCGCCGGCCTGTGCACCCTGCTCGGCGTCAAGCCTGAATTCACGCGCCGCGGCAGCTGCATTGGGGCTTGATGCGTCACCCCATTCGAGCAGGCGGTGCATGGCCTTGCCAACGCGCGCGCTGGGGCTGTCTTCGTCCGTCTCCGTGGCGGAGTTATCGCCATCGGCAGCATCCGATGCGGCATTCCGTGACGCGTTGGCAGGGACCATGGGTAATTCTTTCAGATGGAATTCAAGAGCTTCCTTGCCCGGCGCTTCAGGCGCGGGCGCAGAGGTCAACGCAACACGCTGGTCTATCAGGCCCGAGAGCCGCTGCCACCAACTGCCCGGCGCTTCGCGGTGCGGCGTAATGCTGGAGACTACCAGTGTGTGGCGGGCCCGGGTCAGCGCCACATACAGGGCGTTGAGTTCCTCGCGTTTGCGCTGCGCGTGTTCGTGTTCCAGCGTCTGCACCGCGCACGCGGGCGGCCGGCTTTCGCTGGCCATGAAGACAAACTTGTGCGGCCGCTGCGCATGGCCCGGCCAGTCCACCAGCACCCCCATGGACTCGGCCGCACGCTCGGGGGTGTCGGTGTCCAGCAGTACTACGGCCTGCGCCTCCAGACCCTTGGCACCGTGGATGGTCAACAGGCGTACCGCCGCACCATTGACCGCGGCCGGCGCCAACACGCCACCCGCTTTCAAGGCGCGCACAAAGGCATACGGCGTGGCATAACGCCCGCCGCCAATCTGCAATGCGGCT
Organism: Betaproteobacteria bacterium; assembly: GCA_031367285.1. Classification (GTDB taxonomy): domain Bacteria; phylum Pseudomonadota; class Gammaproteobacteria; order Burkholderiales; family Burkholderiaceae_C; genus CAISIP01. The sequence goes on from JANLPN010000394.1 coordinate 5,111, forward strand.
GCCAGCAAGGCGCGCAGATTGGCCAGCACCGTATCGCGCTGCGTGGCGGGCGCTGCGACCGCGAAACGCGCCAGCACGTCACCGTCGCTGTAAATCGCCTGCAAGGCATCATGTGGCGGGAGCTGGTCCAGCCAGGCCTTCCAGCGCAATAGCGTCTGGCCCACGCCATGCAGGGCGCTGGCCACCGACCAGTCCTGTTGCAGCAGGGCAAACCACGGCTGCGGGTCGGTGCGCTTGCGCAGCGCCAGCGCTACCAGTGCCTCGTCAGCAACACCAAACAGGGGCGACTTGAGCGCGCGGGCCAGCGACAGGTCGTGCTGGTTCGACACCAAACCATCAAGCAGGGCAACCACATCCTGCACTTCGCAGCAGGTTATCAACTCCGTCTTCTCGCCGATCTGGGCAGCGATCCGCAGGCCACGCAATTCAAGCTGCAGCGGCAACAGGCCGGCGCGCCGGCGCGACAGCACCATCACGTCGCGGGCTTGCAGGCCTTGTTGGAGCTGATGCGCGATCCAACCTGCAACCTGACGCGCTTCCATCGTGCGCAAGGTTTCTTCGGGCGACTCACGCGCCGTGGTGAGGCTGTCGCGCCAGCCATCAAGGACCTCGCCCCTTATCGCGTCAGGGCGCGGCACCGGTGGCAAGCTACACACCAGACCACGGTCGGTGCTGCTGCTCGTATGCTCGCGAAAACCTTCGTAGTCGTCGTTGGCGCACGCGTTCGCCATCACGGCATTGACGGTCTCGATCACCCGCGTGGCGTTACGCCGCGTGTGGTCGCAGCTCAGAAGATCGCCACCCAGGCCTTGCGCCACAAAATCCTGTGCGGCGAGAAATACCAGCGGATCTGCGCGGCGGAAGCGGTAGATGCTTTGCTTCGGATCACCGACGATAAAAACGCTGGGTGCAGGGCCGCCAGCGCCCGCATATCCGCCCAGCCACGCCATCAGCGCCTGCC
>JANLPN010000457.1:0-7411 GCA_031367285.1 Betaproteobacteria bacterium
CGCAAAACCCGCATCGAGTATTACCGCAATATCGGCATCAGCGCCCACATCGACGCCGGCAAGACCACCACCACCGAACGCATCCTGTTTTACACCGGCGTCAAACACAAAATGGGCGAGGTGCACGACGGCGCCGCCACCATGGACTGGATGGAGCAGGAGCAGGAGCGTGGCATCACCATCACCTCGGCCGCCACTACCGCCTTCTGGAAGGGCATGGCAGGTGACCACCCGGAACACCGCATCAACATCATTGACACGCCCGGCCACGTGGACTTCACGATCGAGGTGGAACGCTCCATGCGGGTGCTGGACGGCGCCGTGATGGTCTACGACGCGGTCGGTGGCGTGCAGCCGCAGTCCGAGACCGTCTGGCGCCAGGCCAACAAATACCATGTGCCACGCATCGCGTTCGTCAACAAGATGGACCGCGTGGGCGCGGACTTCTTCCGTGTGCAGCGCCAGATCGCCGAACGGCTCAAGGGCAAAGGCGTGCCGGTGCAGATACCCCTGGGTGTCGAGGACGGCTTCCAGGGTGTGGTGGACCTGGTACACATGCGGGCCATAGTCTGGGACGAGGAAAGCCGGGGCGTGAATTTCAGCTACCGCGACATCCCCGCCGATCTGCTGGCCCAGGCGCAGGAATGGCGCGAGAAGATGGTAGAGCAGGCGGCCGAAGCCAACGACGAGCTGATGGGCAAGTACCTGTCCGGTACGGCCCTGACCGAAGCCGAGATAAAACAAGGCCTGCGCCAGCGCACGGTCAGGAACGAGATCGTTCCCATGCTGGCCGGCAGCGCCTTCAAAAACAAGGGCGTGCAGGCCCTGCTGGACGCGGTGATCGACTACCTGCCCTCGCCGGTGGACGTGTCCGCCATCGAAGGCCATGACGAACACGATCCCGACAAAGTGGTGGAACGCCACCCGTCGGACGATGAGCCGTTTTCGGCGCTGGCGTTCAAGATCATGACCGACCCGTTTGTGGGGCAGCTGGTGTTTTTCCGCGTCTATTCGGGTGTGGTGAAATCCGGCGACACGGTCTACAACCCGGTCAAGGGCCGGCGCGAACGTATCGGGCGCATCCTGCAGATGCATGCCAACGAGCGGCAGGAGATCAAGGAGGTCCACGCGGGTGACATCGCCGCCGCCGTGGGCCTGAAAGACGTGACCACCGGCGACACCTTGTCCGACCCGGCACACGTGATCCTGCTCGAACGCCTGGTATTCCCCGAGCCGGTGATTGCGCAGGCGGTGGAACCGAAGACGCAGGCCGACCAGGAAAAGATGGGCATGGCCCTGGGCCGGCTGGCCCAGGAGGACCCGTCGCTGCGTGTACACACCGACGAGGAATCGGGCCAGACCATCATCTCCGGCATGGGCGAGCTGCACCTGGAAATCATCGTGGACCGCATGAAACGCGAGTTCGGCGTAGAGGCCAGTGTCGGCAAGCCGCAGGTGGCCTACCGCGAGGCGATCCGCGCGACGGTGGAGGGCGTCGAGGGCAAGTTCATCAAGCAGTCCGGCGGCAAGGGCCAGTACGGCCACGTGGTGCTGAAGCTGGAGCCGCAACCACAAGGCAAGGGCTACGTATTTGTCGATGCCATCAAGGGTGGCGTGATTCCGCGCGAGTTCATTCCCGCGGTGGACAAAGGCATACAGGAAGCTTTGAAGGCCGGTGTGCTGGCGGGTTATCCGGTGGTCGATGTGAAGGTGACTCTGACCTTCGGCTCCTACCATGACGTGGACTCGAACGAAAACGCGTTTCGTATGGCCGGCGCGATCGCGCTGCGCGAGGGCCTGCGCCGTGCCACACCGGTACTGCTGGAGCCGGCGATGGGTGTTGAAGTGGAAACGCCGGAGGAGTTCATGGGCAACGTGATGGGCGACCTTTCTTCGCGCCGCGGCATGGTGCAAGGCATGGAAGACATACCTGGCGGCAGCGGCAAGCTGGTGCGCGCCGAAGTGCCGCTGGCCGAGATGTTCGGTTACTCGACCACCCTGCGTTCGCTGACCCAGGGCCGGGCCACCTACAGCATGGAGTTCAGGCACTATGCGCAGGCCCCGCGCGAGGTGGCGGAACGGGTGATAGCGCAGCGGCCGTAGTGTGGAGGACTAACGCCACTCCACCGCACCGAAGCGGCTGTCACCGAGAAAGCTGTAAAAAATGCCTATGGTTGATCTTTCCTGCGTGCCGTTGCCGAGGAAGGAGTAAGTTGCGTCACGGCGGTTCCACAGGAACTTGAGGGCAATGGCGTGCTGTTTGGCGACGCGCACCGTAAAGGAGACGTCGGCGCGGGCAATATTGTCGTGCCCACCCACGCCGCGTGAGCCGACATGGCTCACAAAATACTCCCGTCCCGTGATGTCGAGTGCCGCCCTTTCACCGAACACGACGCGCAGCGCCAGCAGGGCCTGCGGCGCGACGCCATAGTGGTATTCGCCGTTGGCGCCACCACGCAAGGTACCGACCGCGGCATAACCGGCACCCACCAGGGCCGTTCCCTGCAGCGCGATGTCCTGCGACAACCAGCGTTGGGCCGTCGTGCCCACCGATAACGCGGTACTCGATATGCGGTAGGTCTGCGGCGAAATGTAGTCGTAGCTCCCATACAGCCCCCAGACGCCGCGCAGGTCCTGGCCCGTTCCGTAGGGCCGGCCCACCAGCAGGCCACGCGTCAGTACGTTTTCGAACACGTTGGCGCTGGAGGCCGTGGCCTGGAAGGCAAAGTAGTCGAACGGACGCGTGTATTCGTACCCGGGTTTGCCCGGCAGTCCGTACTCCATGGCGTAGTCCGCCAGCACCTCGCCGCGCTTGAGTTCGGTGGAGCTGCCCTGGACATTGCGTGTGGTACCGCTCAGGCCCAGCTGCAGGCGGCTGTAGTAATACGCGCCGCGGCGGGAGAACACCGGATCGAAACGCTCGCCGTAGGCAAGCCGGTTGAATCCGGTGGACGGTGAGATTGCGGCCGCGGCCACTTCACGCCAGAACAAGGGCATGTTACCTTGCTCGAGCACCAGGCTCGACATGCGGAACAGCGCCTCGCCGAGAAAGCTGCCGGCAATGCCGCTGGCCACCTGGTCGTTCTTGGCCGGCCGGGTTTTTTCACCCGCGATCTCCCAGGCCACGCTGCCGGCAAAGGTATAAGCCGCCGACTCCCAGTAACTGAGGCCCGCGGAGCGTGCAAACCCGTGGTAGATCGAGCCCTGGTACGGGTGCGCGAACTGGTTTACCTGGTAGGGGTCGTTATCGTTGGTCCAGCGGCTGTGCAGGTTGCGGCGGATGGAGGACGCGGTGACGTCGTAGTCGCTGCTGCCGCTGAACCGGTGGTTGAAACGGTTCAGCAGAAAGTCGAAGCCAAGAATCTCCATCGCCGGTATCACATAACTGCTGTTGGCCCCAAATTGGGGTGGCGACCCGTCGGCCGCCCTCTCCACAGACCCCGTACCCCCAGCGCCGCTGGTCTGGGCGAGCATCGTCCTGGGGAGGTGAAGAGAGGGTTCGCCGCTGGCCCGGGAGTCCGGCCACACGGTCGGCCCAGCCGTGGCAGGTGACCACGGCAAGGCGTTGCTGTCGGCGGGCGCCGCGGCAACCTCGGTAACTTCTTCCGCGGTTGATTCGCCGGCTACCGCGCCATGGGCCGTGACCGCCACCCATAGACATGCGGTGCCCATCAGTACCGGTCTCGCCCATGACAGGGCTTGGCGCATTGGGTACAAGAACAAGGATGAAGATCTGGACATAGTGCCGGGCAAAGGTAGCCGGCCACTCGCATTTCGTCTGTGCGCTGTCGCACACAACATGCGGCACCAACCAGCACCGTGCGATCCATCCAGCTACGGTCACTCGACCGCCACACCAAGGCCCTCGTGTGTAGAGATACAGTCCCGGTAGGGCTGGCACGGAAATACTGGCGTTGCTGACTTGAAAGGAAATGAGATGAACCTCGAACTCACAGGCAAACGGGCACTCGTCACGGGCGGCAGCCGCGGGATTGGCAAAGCTATCGCGCGTGGCCTGGCGCAGGAGGGTGTGGACGTGGCACTGCTGGCGCGCGGTGCGGCGGCGCTTCAGGCCACGGCGGCCGAAATTGCAGCGCAAACCGGGCGCAAAGTGGTGGGAATCAGTGCCGACACGACCAGCGACGGGCAGGTCCGCGATGCCGTAGCCGAAGCCGTGCGCCAACTCGGCGGGTGTATCGACATCCTGGTAAATGCCGCGGCCGAACCGGCCGGTTTTGCCGGCCCGCCCAAACTCGGCGAGATCACCGGCGATTTTTTCCATGGCGAGATGGACACCAAGGTGATGGGCTATATCCGCTGCGCGCGCGAGGTGGTGGGTGGCATGCGCGAACAAAAGTGGGGCCGCATCGTCAACATCAGCGGCCTGGCCGCGCGCCAGACCGGCAACGCAGTGGGCAGCGTACGCAACGTGGCCGTGGCGGCGCTCAGCAAGAACATGGCCGATGAGCTGGGCCCGTCCGGTATCAACGTGACGGTGGTGCACCCAGGCCTTACGCGCACCGAACGGACCGTGCCGTTGGTTCAGGCCCGCGCCGCCGCGCAAGGCATCCCGGCACATGAGGTGGAAGCGCAGATGGCGGCCAGCAACTCCATCAACCACCTGGTCGACGCCAGCGAGGTGGCCCACGTCGTGGTGTTTCTGTGCTCGCCGAAATCCCGGGCCATCAATGGGGACACGATTGCCGCGGGCGGCGGAGCGCCGCGCGGCATCTACTATTGAGGCCCCCGAGGGGCTGAGGCCCGCAGCTCCCAAGCTGCCTGCGCAGCCTGGGACGGGCCGAAGAGCCGTTGCCTCTGGCAATGGGCACGACCGAGAAAACTTGGGAACGGCCCGGCGTTTTTCTTGTGACACCCGAGGCAGACGTCGCCAACCCCATGTATCAGGACGCTTGACGATGGTGTCGGCAAGGTGACATTATGGGAGGCTGGGGAACGCAACAATCACGGCCGCACGTTTATACGGAGACATCATGAAAACCCTGACCGACCAACTCGCGCAGTACGCCGCCTACCACCGCGACCCGCGCAATATCCAGACCCACTTTGTCGGCGTTCCGATGATCGTGGCTGCCGTAACGGTGCTGCTTTCACGCCCGAGCTTTGAGGTCGCCGGTCTTGCGCTGTCGCCTGCCACCTTTGCCGTCGCCGCCGCGGCCGGCTTTTATCTGCTGCTCGATATCGGGCTGGGTTGCGTGATGGCGGTGCTTTTGGCGCTGGCCCTGTGGCTCGGCGCCTGGTCCGCCACGCTGCAAACCGCCGCATGGCTGGGGTTGGGCATAGGCGGGTTTGTGGTGGGCTGGTTGATACAGTTCGTCGGGCATTATTACGAGGGACGCAAACCGGCGTTTGTGGACGACATCGTCGGCCTGCTTATCGGCCCGCTGTTCGTGGTTGCCGAAGCCCTGTTCCTGGCCGGCATGCTCAAACCCTTGCAGGCCGCCATAGAGGCACGCTGCGGACCGGTGCGCATCCGGCAGGCAGACGAGCGGTCCACTGCGAGCTAATTCAGTTCTTGACCACCTGCTGGCGCAAATTCTCCGCCCGTTTCATCTCCGCGTATTCGGCCCAGGCCAGATCGTGCAACTGCCGCGGGTAACGCTCGGTCGCGTTAAACCAGCTTTGCAATCGCCGCTCGAACTGCGCCGCAGGTACCGTGTGCGCGGCCTCCAGGAAGGCATCGATCGCCAGGTAATAACGCATGGCATTACGCTCCGCCAAGGCGCGCACTCCGCCGATGTATTCGGGCTGGCCGCCGTTCGATCTGCCGGTCGCGGTAAATCCCACCTTGTCCCTGGCAATGGTTCCGAGATAGGTCTGCATGGCCAACCGCCCGGCAAAATTGAATGCGTAGGAATAGGTCAAATGCAGAAAGGTTCTGGCATTCGGCAGTGCAACGGCTTCCAGCCCGATGCGGTAGTCGCTGGTGCCCATGGGCCCGTCCCTGGCACTGAGCAAAATATCGAAATACTCCGGGGCCGCCGCGGCAACATGGTAGTCAAAGTCCAGACGTGGCACACTGGCCAGTTCTTCGGCCGTCTTCTTGCCGATGTGCACGCGTAGCATGCTGCCCCCAGCCCCTGACGCAGCGCGGCAATACTTGGTGTTGGTGTGCAGCGAAATCACATCGCACCAGTGCTCGGGACTGTTTAGCCCGGCACTCACCTCGCTGAACGGGTAGTCGACGATGGCGTAAATCTCGCCCGTCAAGCGGTTGTCCGCATCGGTGGATTCAACAACCAGCGGGCGCCCGAACGGGTTGTGTTGGAGCTGCTGGCCCAGCAGCGCGTATTTGTCGCGCAAACTGGTGGCCGGGTCCGGCTTTGCGACGGCGACCGATGTGATACCCAAGGCGCACAGCACCAGCAAACATTGCTTCCACATCAACCACAAACTGCGGGCATTTCTCATGGCCCGCAAGTGAAGCCCTTGGACCGGAAATCAAGTGGTCGTTGCGCCGCCCTGTCCGCGAACGCGGGATAAAGGTCTTGCAGCAAGTGTTCGGGCGGTAGTCCTACGGCGAGCTCCGGCATTTGCCACTGCCAGGTTTGCCGGCCCGTGCCTAAAGTTGTTTGGCAATGTAACTTACGCAGGGAGAGCAAGCATGCTGAAATGGGCTTTGGTATTCGCGCTGATTGCCATCGTGGCCAGCGTACTTGGCTTCAGTGGTATTGCCGCCGGCGCCGCAGGCATTTCGAAGTTCCTGCTGCTGCTGTTCGTGCTGCTGGCCATCCTGGTGGTCGCAGGCATAGTGTTTGGCGTGCGGGCGCTCCGTAAATCCTGAGGCGGCGCGGCAGTGCGTATCCGCCCATGTCAGCCTGGCGCGTCGGTCAGGCGTTATGAACCCATCCTCGCCAACTATGGGGGCACGATGGGTGAACAGATTCAGACTGTGGACGGACCCCGGACCAGCCAGCCGGCGGACCTTGTGGACGCGCGTATTTCCTTGCTCACCGAGGTGGCTTTCAAATGGCTGATGGCCGGCCAGGGCTGGTGGATAGACACGACGCGCATGTATGGCGACCCCTCCTACGCGGCCGGCTTTTTACGCTTGGCCATGGCTTCGCAGTCAGTGGCCTTGCGCGAGTGCGCTACCCGTTTGAAGGCCCAGATCGACGGCCCAGTTTCGTGATCTGGAGACCGGAGATTTCTGGGAATGCAACGCCGCCCTGGTACCCCGACACAGAGGTATCGGAACACATTGAAAGTGATGGATTCGCGCTCAGGGTGTACGCGCCGCACCATCGCCCGCGAGCGCAATGCGTCGGCGTATGCGCGCTGCCTCGGTCGCGTCACCGGCGGCATCGGCGCGTTGCGCCTGCACACCTAACCATGCCAGCAGCGGCCGCCGCCAGCCTTGCTCCGACGCGGTGTCGATTGCCAGGGCAATCAC
>JANLPN010000488.1:0-5274 GCA_031367285.1 Betaproteobacteria bacterium
GCCGGTCGGGCACCTGGACATGCTCAAGCGCAACGGCACCGACATGCAGCTGATCTCGCCGCGGCCGTTCCAGATGATGCACAACGCCAAGCCGGCGCGTGTGGTGCACTGGTTTACCGAAGAGACCAACAACATCATCCACCGCCAGACCCAGTTGTTCCCCGGCCTGTTCTTCGGCATCTGCGGCCTGCCGCAGGTATCGGGCGACCCTATTGAAGGGGTGTTGCCGGAGCTGACGCGTTGTATCAAGGAACTCGGCTTCAACGGCTGCCTGCTGAATCCCGACCCGTACGAGAACAGCGGCACCGAAGCGCCCGGGCTGGGCGACCGCTACTGGTACCCGCTGTACGAAAAACTGTGCGAACTCGACGTGCCGGCGCATATCCACGCTACCGGCTCGCATTCGGAGCGCACGCCGTACACCGTGCATTTCATCAACGAGGAAACCATCGCCGTCTACAACCTCGTCAATTCGGATGTGTACAGGGACTTCCCCACGCTCAAGATCGTATGCTCGCACGGCGGCGGTGCCGTGCCCTACCAGATCGGCCGCTTCCAGTCGAGCTCGATGCGCAAGCCCGGCGGCCAGCGTTTCATGGACGGCATGATGAAGATGTATTTCGACACCGTGTTGTATTCCGAAGGCGGGCTCAAGCTGCTGATCGACCTGGTCGGCCCGGAGCGCTGCCTGTTCGGCGCCGAGTGTCCCGGCGTGGGTTCGGCCATCAACCCGGTCACCGGCACCACGTTCGACAATATTCGGCCGATGATCGAATCCTTCGACTGGCTCACGGCCGTGCAGAAGAAGATGATATTCGAGGACAACGCGCGGCAGGTATTCAGGTTGCCGGCCGCCTGACCGCAGCGAAGCGACTGCGTTGTTAATCCTGGCGCTGTGCCAGAACCGAAACAGGAAACCGACCATGGACCAGACTACCTCCGAGACCCTAGTGCGCACCGGCGCCGACACGGCCATGGGCAAACTGATGCGGCGCTACTGGGTGCCCATCCTGGGCTCAGCCGAAATCGCCGAGCCCGACAGCCCGCAGGTACGCGTGCAAATCATGGGCGAAAAGCTGCTGGCGTTTCGCGATACCGAAGGCAAACCGGGCCTCATCGACGAGTTCTGCGCGCACCGAGGCGTGTCGCTGTTCTTTGGCCGCAACGAGGAATGCGGCATACGCTGTGCCTACCACGGGCTCAAGTTCGACCGCAACGGCACCTGTGTCGATGTGCCCAGTGCGCCGCAGGTGGCGGACCGCATGCGTATCAAGGCCTACCCGTGTATCGAACGCGGCGGCATTGTCTGGGCCTATATGGGCCCGCCCGGCAAACAGCCGGCACCGCCCGAGCTGGAATGGTGCACCCTGCCCGACAGCCACATCTTCGTCACGCGGCGCTTGCAGCAATGCAACTACCTGCAGGCCATGGAAGGCGGCATAGACACGGCGCACGTGTCTTATGTGCACCGCTACCAGGTGGACATCGACCCGATGCACCAGGGCGTGAAAGCCATCGACTACATCAAGGCCGACGGCAATGTGATTTTCGACATCGAGCAGAACCCGTTCGGCCTCACGCTGTATGGCCGGCGCAACGGCGAGGCCGACAGCTACTACTGGCGCATCACGCAGTGGATCTTCCCCTGGTTCACCTTGATTCCGCCCTTCGGCGACCATGCCTTGGGTGGCCACGTATGGGTGCCGGTGGACGATGAAAACTGCTGGGCCTGGAGCATCAACTTCCACCCCGACAAACCGCTCAGCGAACACGAACGCGAACTCATGCGGGCTGGCCACGGCATCCATGTGGTGTACGAAGAAGGCACGAATCCTGTCTCCTGGCGCCCGAGGGCCAACAAGGACAACGACTACCTGATCGACCGCAAAGCGCAGAAGGAAAAACGCGCCTACAGCGGTGTGTTCGGCATCTCGGAGCAGGACGCGTCGCTGCAGGAAAGCATGGGCACCCTGCAAGACCGCACGCGTGAGTTGCTGCTGCCCACCGACAAGGCCATCGTGATGGCGCGGCGCATGCTGCAGGAGGCCGCACTGGGACTGGACCAGGGATTGGAGCCGCCGGCACTGGAGGCTTCCTCGCAGCTGGTAAGGGCCGCCGGTGTGTTGTTGCCCAAGGCCCTGGACCCCAAACCCTGGGCCAAGGACAAGATAGAACACGTCAAGGGCAAACCGGTGTATTCGTTGTAGAGATATGGCCCCCACGCTCGGCACTGCCCCGGCGTCGGTGCCAACCGACGACGCACGTCCGTCGCGAGACCTTGCAGGCCGTGGCTCCGCACTTGTCACAACCCAAGTATTGATCGTCGGCGCCGGGCCGGTGGGCCTGACGCTGGCCATGGACCTGGCCAAACGCGGCAACCAGGTGGTGGTTGCCGAGACGCGCCACCGGGGCGAGCCACCCAATGTCAAATGCAACCATGTGGCCGCACGCACCATGGAGATTCTGCGCCGCCTTGGTGTGGCGCCGCAGGTGCGCGAGAGCGGCCTGCCGCCGGATTACCCGCACGACATTGCTTACCGCACTTCGTTCACGGGGTTCGAGTTGTCGCGTATTCCCATCCCGTGCCGGCGCGACCGCTTTACCACCACCGAGGGGCCCGACACCGGCTGGCCTACGCCCGAGCCGCCGCACCGCATCAACCAGATTTACCTGGAACCTATCCTGTTTGAACACGCAGCGGCGATGCCTGGCGTGCGCATTCTTAACCGCACCAGCATCGACGACTTCAGCCAGGATGCGCAGGGCGTCAGCGCCAGCGGCCACCAACTGGACAGCAACGACGCGGTGACCCTACGCTGCGACTACATGATCGGCTGCGATGGCGGCCGCTCCATGGTGCGCAAGAAGATCGGCGCCAGCTTGCAGGGCACCGACGTGGTGGGCCGCGTGCAGTCCACCTACCTGCGCGCGCCCGATCTGATCAAACGCCTGTCCGTTGCGCCGGCCTGGGCCACCTTTGCATTGAACCCGCGCCGCTGCGGCATCGTCTACGCCATTGACGGGCGCGAGACCTGGCTGCTGCACAACTACCTGCTGGACGGTGAAACCGGTTTCGACTCGGTGGACCGCGACTGGGCGCTGCGGCAAATCCTGGGCGTTGATGAACATTTCAAGTACGAGATCATTTCCAACGAAGACTGGGTGGGCCGCCGCCTGGTGGCCGACAAATTCCGCGACCGGCGCGTGTTTATCTGCGGCGACGCCGCCCACCTGTGGATACCCATGGCCGGCTACGGCATGAACGCGGGAATAGCTGACGCCATGAACCTGTCCTGGCAACTGGCCGCGCACCTGAATGGCTGGGCGCCGGCCTCGATACTGGATGCCTATGAACTGGAGCGCAAACCCATCACCGAACAGGTGTCGCGTTTTGCGATGAACCATGCGCTGGCTTTGCAAAAGCAGCGCGAGGCGGTACCCGACAACATCGAAGCCCCCGGGCCCGACGCAGACCGTCTGCGCGCTGCCAAAGGCCGCGTACTGTACGACCTGAACGTGCAGCAGTATTGTTGCGCCGGCCTCAACTTCGGCTACTACTACGACGCCTCACCGCTGATCGCCTACGACGGAGAAGCCGCACCGGCCTACACCATGCGCGACTTCACGCCGTCCACCGTGCCCGGTTGCCGCACACCGCATATCTGGCTGGCCGACGGCCGCTCGCTGTACGATACCATGGGCGACGACTATGCCTTGCTACGGCTGGACCCAGGCATCGACGCTACGCCGCTGCAACAAGCTGCTGCCGAACGCGGCATGCCGCTGCGCGTGGTGGATCTCAGCGGGGATGAAGCAGCCACGATCTACCGCGAAGCCCTCGTACTGTCACGCCCGGACCAGCATGTGGCGTGGAGAGGCGATAAGTTGCCAGCCGATGCGGGGCGATTGTTGGATCAACTGCGGGGCCTTGTATGACTCGCTGGCTGGTCTGCAATAGGCCAGCGCCAAGCGATAACACCCGCTCAAACATCATTCAGCAGGCCGTTGTCTTTCCCCCACTTGAGCCAATCGACTGTTTCGCTGTTTACCAGTTCGAGCGTCGGTTTACTACCCATGCGTTCCGGAAAAAGCATGAGGTTGTCGCAGCCCCACCTTGCCGAGGGCGCGATCAAGCCATCGCAATTCAGGAACTCTGCCGCCGCGCCAATTTCCTGCGTGCGTGCAAGATTGGTTCCCTTGTAGATGTTGTCTGGAACGCCAAGCGTTCGCAAATCTGCGCGGATAAGCCGCAGCGTGCGATGCGCCACGACTCGCAGCTGATGCACGACAACCGGCTTGGTCGGCAGAGGGTTCAGTTGCGACCAATGAAAGGCCATCTCGGCCAGCGCACCTTCCCGAACAAGGCTCGTATAAACGATAGCGGCGGCATCGCGGCGCATCCAACGGCCACCGTTGTACGAGCCCGCAAGCGGATCAAGGCTCATCCGCGTCGCCCGAAAAACCTCACCGTCGAAAGTTTCCTTGGGAAGGTTTTCCAGCCGCTCAAGCAGCTCGGGATCGAGGATCACGTGGTACGTAGCCTGTCAAAGATGCACGCCGTCCAGAAGCTGGTTGACCGCCGCAAGTACCTCATCAATGCGGCCTTGTTGCATCAGGTCCGCAGGTGTCTCGTCGTGCAGCAAGCGCTGACGCGAGAACAACCACAACCGTGCATCGTGCGGCTCATAGATATCTGAGAGCTTGTCCACGATGAACTCAAGCTCAAGCAACTGCCGCTCAGTGCTTGCATGCGGCAACGCCTTCCCGTTGTTCCAGCGGGAAACAGTCTCCGGGCGAACGTTGAGAACATTGGCAACGTCTGTGGAGCGCATGGCTCCTTTTTCCTGGATCAACTCTAGGCGACGAGCGATGGCGTTGGTACTGACAGATGCAGTCATGGCAGGTTCCAAAATCTAGGTTATCTGAATATAGCGCTTTTTAATGCTATTTGTCACTACATTTTAATTGACATTTTTATTGATGCAAGTTCATCTGCATTTGCGAGCGACGAGTACTGCCCTCCGTTCCAGGCCTTCCGTCTGCCGGTCTATCTGCCATGGTGCGGCGCATTTGGTCGGACAATCTTCAAGATGACATGTGTAGCTGAAACACGAGGAGAGAGTTCGATGGTCAACAAGAAACACGCTCTGCCGACCTTGCCGATGGCCCTGAAAACTTGCGCCCCTGGCTTATGGGGCAAGAAGCCGCAAGCTACCGTTGCCGAACTGCGCGGCGAATGGGCTTATACAGGCCAGGCGGGCGCTACACGGCCCA
>JANLPN010000545.1:0-6849 GCA_031367285.1 Betaproteobacteria bacterium
CCGATCTTCTCGCCAGGGTGCACATGCAGCGAGAGGCGGGTTATGACCTGGGCCGCGCCGGCTCCCGTGGCACCGTAAGCAAAACACACGTCGTCGATGCGCAGTTCGCCGCGCGTCACACGCAGCGGCACGGCATCGGCATGGTCGACCACCGCATGCGGCTTTGAGAGCGTGTTCATGCCATCCTGCACCGTACCCACCTGCTCGAACAGGCTGGCCATTTCCCACATCACCCAATGCGAGATTCCGTTCAGGCGCAGCGACATCGCGGTGGCCGCGGCCACGGCACCCACGCCCACCTGGCCCTGCATCCACAAGCCCAGGGTGACACCCGCCGTGCACAGGATCAGCAGTATGCCCAGCAGATGGTTGACCACCTCGAAGCCGGTGACCAGGCGCATCTGTGCGTGCACCGTGAGCAGAAACTCCTGCATGGCCGAGCGCGCGTAACCGGCCTCGCGCCCGGCGTGCGAAAACAGCTTGACGGTGGCGATGTTGGTGTAGGCGTCGGTGATGCGTCCGGTCATGAGCGAGCGCGCGTCGGCCTGCGACTTGGCGGTTTTGGCCAGCCGCGGCACAAAATGGCGCAGCGCCAGGATGTACAGCAGCACCCAGCCCAGAAAGGGCAGCAGCAGCCAGGCGTCGAAGCCGCCGACCACCACCACCATGGTGACGAAGTAGATCAGCACGAACACCAGGATGTCGGCCAGGATCATCCACACATCGCGTACCGCCAGCGCCGTCTGCATCACCTTCGCCGCCACGCGGCCGGCAAACTCATCCTGGTAAAAAAACATGCTCTGCTGCAGCATCAGGCGGTGGAAGTTCCAGCGCAGCAACATCGGGAAGTTGCCGGCCATCGCCTGGCGCTTGTACAGCGACTGCAGCGCCACCAGCACCGTGCTGCCCAGCAACACGGCCGCCAGCAGCAACAGCGTGCCCCGGTGCTCCGCCCACATGCGCGCCGGCTGCACCGGGCCCAGCCAGTCGATGACCTTGCCCAGCACGGCGAACAGCAAGGCCTCGAACACACCGATGGCGGCGGTGAAGAAGGTCAACAGCGCGATGTAGCGGCGCAGGCCGACGGTGCCAGCCCAGACAAACGGCAGAAAGCCGTTGGGCGGTGTGGCTGGCAACGCGTCGGGATACGGATGGACGAGTTTTTCGAAGGCGGCGAACATGGGGCCAAGGTTAGCCGATTCACCATCGAAGGCAGCGGCCTCAGCTTTCGCTGCGCGGCCGGCCTGCCAGATGCGATTGAACCGAATCGAGCAGACCTCCATCGACCAGCAGGTTGTGCCCGGTCATGTAGGCCGCGTCGGGCCCGAGCAGGAACGCCACCGTGCCTGCCACGTCGGCGCCGGCTTCGCCGATGCGGCGCAGCGGCACCAGTGCCTCGCGCGAGCGCTTGGCCTCGGGCCGGTCATAGACGGCCTGGGTGAGCGGCGTGCGCACCAACCCCGGCGAGACGCAGTTCACACGGATACCTTCAGCCGCCCACTCCTGGGCCAACTGCCGCGTCAGCATGATCAAGGCTGCTTTGGTCGCGCTGTAGGCACCGATGCCGGAATAAGGCTGCACGCCCGACATCGACGCTACTGTCACCAGGCTGCCGCGACTCTGCTGCAGCCAGGCGAACGCAGCGCGCGCCAGCAGCCATTGCGCCCGCACGTTGACGGAAAAGACCCGGTCCCAATCGGCAACGTCCAGCGTTGCAAGCGGCCCGGGCGAGGATATGCCGGCATTGCCAACCACCGCATCGAGGCCACCAAGCGCCGCAGCCGCGTCGGCAACCAGGCGCGCGGGCACGGTCACGTCCTGCAGGTCGCCGAGCAGCGGAACTGCGGTACCTCCGGCATGGCGAATGCGCGCTACCAGATCGTCGAGTTCGTCACCATGCCCCGAAGCGCAGGCCGCCACCTGCGCGCCGTCGCGGGCGAGGCGCTCGCAGATGGCACGCCCGATGCCGCGGCTCGCTCCCGTAACCAGCACACGCATATTCCAGCTCCTCCGAGTCAAATTCTAGTTCCGCCGTCAGATATGAGAAGCCTTTAGATCATCGAGGAACTCCGATGCCGGCTCAACCGCAGTGACCAGCAACCGGTCTCTGGCACGCGTGCAGGCCACATAAAGCAGGTGCCGCTCGGTGTTGTAAACCTCCTGCAAGTCAGCCTCGTCGGCAATGTCCACGATGCGGCTTTGCAGCGGGACAACTTCGTCGTCGCAGGCCATGACAACAACGACGCGGAATTCAAGTCCCTTTGCCAAATGCATGGTGCAGATGGAAACGCGCGCCTCCTGGGGCCGCACATATTGATCGAGCACGCAGAACGCCAAACCAGCCGCTGCCACAGCCCGGCGGGCGCGCTCAAGCTGCGCATCGGACCGAACGAAGACGGCAAGCTCCGCTGCGGGAATGCCGCTGCGGCACGCCTCCGTCAGCCACGCGCCAACACCGGTTATTTCCCCCGCTTCGTCCGGATAGGTGCGGACCAATGGTGGCGGCCCATTGAACACCGAAATGGTTCCTTTGCGCGTCTCGACATTGCCGTCGACGTCCGCCACTTCGGCGTCCAGCAAACGATCAGCTTGCGCGCGGATTTGCTGCGACGTGCGGTAGTTGATCGTCAAGGTGCGGGAACGGCCCCGCACATCCACGCCCAGCGTCTTCCAGGAAAACGGTAGCTGAAAGATGCGCTGCCCCAGGTCACCGGCAAAGAACAAACCGTTGGACTTTGGCGCACCGGCCTGAGCACCCAGCGCAGCCAGGAACCTTAGCTGCGGCACCGAAACATCCTGCGCCTCGTCAACGACGATGAAATCGAAGGGCGGCCGTTCCACCGTTTCGAAATACCTCGCAAGTTGCGTGAACATCTGCGCGGGGGTGATCAAGCCTTGGCCGTGCAGCAATACGCGTGCGCGCTCAACCACGGCCCAAATGGTGGCGCGCCGTGCCTCGGGCAATTGCGTCTTGCGGCCCAGGCGCATCATGGTCCGATAGGCGTCCCAACTCTGCACCTGCCATGCATCGATCAATTCGTCCCACTCGGACTTTACAAATGCAAGGCTCAATGCCGGACTGCCGGAAGACGCGGTGTCCGCAATGCCCTGCCCCAATGCTGCCGCTACCGCTTGTGGTGAAGCAAGCTTCATGCGCTCCGGCTTCACGCCATAAAGCCGCTCACCTATTCCATTGACCGATTGCACCTCCAGCCGCTCAGCCAGCCGGGGCGTGCCGCTGATCAGCAACCGTAGCTTCTGGTGCAAAGCACTGGCAAGTGGTTCGGAAAACGTAGCCAGCAAGACCCGGCTGTCCGGGTGTTTGCGCGCCAGATACACCGCACGATGCAGGGCCACGATGGTCTTGCCCGTGCCGGCCGAACCCGAGACACGCGCCGGGCCGTTGTAGTCGCGCTCTACCCACTCGCGCTGTGCAGGGTGAAGAAAGGTGGTCCACTTTTCCCATGGGGAAGAAAGCGCGCGTTCCAGTTCTTCCACGTCGTTCATCACCCGGAAGCGGCGCTGTGCGTCTGGGTGGTCGAACGGGTCCGCACCTGCCGGGGCAACTTGAGGTGGCTTTGGCGTACCCCCTGTCGCCAACTCCAGCAAGGCCTCGGCAGCTTCTTTGGGCAGATGCTCGGCCAACGCCATCAAGGTGTCTTCGTCCGCCGCCCGAACATCGGGCAACCACTCTGCCGGAACGCCGTAGGCAAGCAACTGGTCATCAGACCATTTGGCAAACAAAAGCGCTTGCGTGGGAGCATTGACCATCCACGGTTGAACAGCCGTCTCGGCAACTGTCAGCGGCCAGGCAGATGGCGCCGCTTCTTCCACGCGTTCGCGAATTTCAACCCACTGCGCGGCGCCCGTCTTGGGGTGCGTCTCCAGCTTGCGCCGCTCCGCCCAGCGGTAGGCTTTGTCATGGTGGTCCACATAACAAAGCAGCATGCTCGATGCGGTCTTGTGCAGGATCAACCGTATGTCGCTGCCAACCCGCACCGACCAGAAGTTCCTGTCCTTGGCCTTGTCGAGCTTGTGCAATTGCATACCCGGGTTGACCGGGTTCATCTGCAAGTCGAAGGCGGTGGTTTTGACGAGCTTCTGCTCATCGCCCGTGAGCCGGGCGAGACTGTCGGTAAAGGTGTCGGCGATGCGAAAGTCCATGGACACAACTATCGCGTTACGCAACTATGCGCCGAAGCCCGTCCCGAAACTTGCGAAAACTGGGTGACTGGTTGACCTCAATGTCCATCAACGGGCCGATCAACTCCGCCCAGCCATGTTTGATCTCACCGGGCAACGGCCAGCCTGCCTTTTGGATTGCGGCAGCCCCGCCGGGATGTATGGCGTCTGCCAACAACTCCCACGTGCCGCACACACTGTCCTGCTGGTATCGCCCCAAGACGTCCTTCTTGGCGCGCGGATACGCCGCCAACAACGCTTGCCTGTCGCCCAAAAACCAAGCCTCCATCTCCTCTATGGCCAAACGGAACAAGGTGTTCGGTGCCGGCTGGCACTTGTGCAACAACGCTTTCAGTTCCTTCAGAAATGCCCTGCAATCACGCCGGTCGCTGTCCACGACAACAACCACGGCATCAATGCCAGGTGTCTTTCCATACCCGGCAAGCAATCGCGGCAACTGAGCCAGCAGCACCCGCTTGGCAGGGTCAGCCTTGTTGGATAGACCGGCCGGCAGTCGACCAATGCCTTTGTAGGCGTGCACTCTCCAGGTGTGGGGTGCGCCCTGGCGCCCAATCGTCGGGGGCAACAGCATGTCTATCAGCTTGGCCCCGGAACTGTCTTCAACCAGCACCTCGATGTGCATGGCTTACCTCGCATCCAGGTAGTCGCCGTACCACAGACCCCCAAGTGGCAATCCTTCGTCCACGAGGTTCTGTACCAATACCAGATCGGACACCCGGCGGATTTCCGAGAAACCGTCCGCGCCTTTCTCCAGAATCCATACTTCTTTGGGAGAAAGCGCGTCCACAAAATAGGGTTGGTGCGTGGTCACGAATATTTGTGGCGCGTTCTTCTTGCCCGTGGCATGGCTGCGCAGCTCAGTTGCCAGTGCATCCAGCAGCCGGTGATACAAACCATTCTCCGGTTCCTCTATGCAGATGAACGGTGGCGGCTCCGGGTCTTCCATTAACAGCAAGTAAGCAAAAATCTTCAACGTGCCATCCGACATCTGCCCCGCATAAAAGGGATCGGTGAACGCGCCATCGTTGAATTGCAGCAGGACCCGCTTGTCCTCGGTGACGATGGTCTTGATGCTCTGAATGCCGGGTATCTTGCTCGCGATCCGAGCCAGGATCGACTTGAATCGTTCCTTGTGCTCCCGCTCCATGTACTGCACCACATTGCCAATGTTGTCGCCATGAATGTTGAGATGCCGTTGTGCCCCCGCGGATGAAATCGTGCGTGCGGCGTCTGGATGGAAGTAAGACAGATACCATCCCTTCAAGAAATCCCGAAAACGTTTGATGCGCGGGTGCTCTTTCAAGGTACCCAGAGTGGCTATGCCCAATTGCCGAAGGTCGGTTAGCTCGACTTCTTCTTGCGCCGAGTCTTCTTCGCCACCCGTCGCTTCAACGGCTTCCTCGCCGGCCCATACCTTTCCTTTCCCATTGTCCAGCCGCAAAAACGGATACGGCCTTCCGTACTTCTGAAGCTTGCGACGCTGTTTCAGCACTTCCGACTGCACATACGGTCGTCCGCTAGAGTCCAGATTGATGGCGAGCTCATAGGAAATAGGCCGCTCGCCGATGGCTTCCCGGTAATAGATTTCAAATTGGATTGATGCGTTCGTGCCTAGTGAACGCATGCGCTCGAAGCCTCCGCGCTGCTTGTCGTCACAAGCGGTCTCAACATCCGTAGACAGGCAATCCGCCACAAAGCCGAAAGCATCGAAGAGCGTGCTTTTGCCCACGCCATTCTTCCCTATCACCACGGTGAACGGCGTCAGCGGGTCGCCTTGTTGCTGTGTGGACAGCTTGCCCAGTGTCACATCACGCAGCGCGCGGTAGTTCCGGACCCGGAATCCTTCGATCATTGCCATTTCTTCATCCTTTAAATACAGCGCGCCACCGGAAGTCCATCAAGCCACGCCTGCCATGCGCTGCAACTTGCCGATGAACTGGTGCACATCGTCGTGAATTTCTTCCGCGGTCATAGTCAGCGCAATATCTTCTCGAATTAGCTGAAGCGGCGGCTCCGCGTTGCGAAGTTGATGGAACAGCGCGTCAGGGTTCTCGAAGAGAATCTTCTTGCCGTCTACCACGCCAAACACATTCGCCGTAACACTGCGCCAACTGCGCCCTGGCGGCAAGGTCAAGTTCTGATCGACGAAGAAGGCGTCGATGATTTTCAGCGTGGACTGGGCAAACAAATCGTCTTCCCTCAGCCGCAATGCCCGCAATGCGGCACGCCGCCAGGCCTCCGGGACGAGAAGATAGTTCTCGATGTTCTTGCGCTTCCATTCGGCCAACACGGGGTTACCCGCGTCCGGATGGAAGGCTTGGTCCCCATCATCGAAATCGAACAACATCAGCCGCGATACGCCCGAAATGATTTGTTGCAGGGCTGCGAAATGCTGGTCGGCCCGCTCTTTCATGTTCTGCTTGCCACCACCGCCCATCGACTTGAAACAGACCTTGTCGATCGCGGCCTGCGCTCCACATGCACCGGCCCACGCCCGCAAGATACGCTCGTCGCTTTCACCTTCCACATACAGGATGTAGGGCGATCCCATCAAGCGCGTGATTTCTTCATTCGACACATCCGCCATCGCACGCAAAACCGCAGGCGTGGATTCGATCCGAGTAGGCACGCGGTTGAGCAGCGAAA
>JANLPN010000564.1:0-4799 GCA_031367285.1 Betaproteobacteria bacterium
GGAGCCCAGTAGGCCGGGTGGGACCATGCGGCATTGCCTGGTCTGGCGTTGATCATCTCGACCGATGCCTGTTGCAGTGCCCGTGCTCGTGTGACGTTAGGCCCGGCAGCGTATCCTTCCATCGTTCTGACAGTGAGTTGCGCCGCGCTGATGCTCTCGACGGCCCAGTGCGTCACGAGAAGACTCTTTGCGCCGGCAAAGAAGAACCCCCGAGCCAAGCCGGAGAGTGCGTCTCCACCGTCCTTGTCGGCCGCCGACGTGTTGCATGCCGAAAGAAGCACCCAGTCGGCGTTCATGCGCAGCCCGAGCACGTCGTCCAGCTGCAGCAGCGGCACTACGGAGCGATCCGGCTCCCGCGCCATCGCCAGTGCCGGTTGCCGCAAGCCATCAACCTGGCCGGGCGCCAAGCCATGGGTGGCAAACATGATTACGCTCTTGCTTGCCAGCATTCCAGACGCGGAAGCCGCCAGGACCGACGAACGCGTGGCCCGCGCGCCGGAAACCACATCCGCTGCCAGGTCCGCGCGCATGGTTCGGGCGATCGCATCCGCCTCCGCCCGGGTTTCCGGCAAGGGCTCGAGCATGCTGGCAAGGGTGTCCGCGTCAAGGGACGCTCCCCGGTCAGCGTTGCCCGGCACGCCGAAGGCACGCAAGGACTTTCGCACGGATCGGTTGCCGGCACTGGCCGCGGCAGGCCCGGCTCCAAAGTCCGGATCGGCCCATGCGATGAAGCCGCCACTGCGCTCGCCAGTGCCGATTCCCGTGCTCAGCCAGGCGGTGATGGAGGGGGCATGGGTGATGGCAAACGCCTTGACCAGCCATGGCATTGCCCGGTAGTCGCCGGCTATTGGAACGCCCGTCAGCAGCAAGCCGAACGGTATCGATGCCAGCGGGCCACTGGGCACGAAAACCAGTTGCTTCACCCCCACGAGTTGCGGCTGGGCCCATCCCAGGAGTTCGTTGTACAACGCAGCCGCCGATCGCGTGTCGAACGGCCCGATGTCCTTGCCGTCTTCGAATGTCACGGATCGCCGGATACCGGCAACCAGTTCGGAGGCGCGGGATTGGGTCAGAGGCAACGCCTTGTGGGTCACGCTGGTCTTGGTGACGAGCATGGCCACCGTGCCGTCCGCATGGGGCGCAACGATTAGCTGCGCCTCATCCGCATCGAGCCGGGATTGGATTTCCTGCACTGCCGGCGCTTCGGCGGACACCGCGCGCCCCAGGGAAGGCGCCTGGCGTTGCAGCCGCACGGTATGCGCCTCCAACTGCTGAAAGGCTTCGCGCGACTTTCTCTCCAGCGCCGCGACCTCTGCCGGATCGGCGTCGCCGGCCTGCGAGGCGTAGCCAAGTTCTTTGAGCCTGGTCCGGGCCACGACCTGCAAATCCTGCAGCGTGCGCAGCTCGTCACCGGAAACCCCGGGGATCCGGGACTGCCGCAGTGCAGCCGAGGCCATGTCCTTGTCGGTGTCGGACTCCTGAAACAGGGTGATCGCGTCCATCAGATCCTGGATCGTCGCGCCTCCCCTGCTATACAACGCCGAGACGGCCGACAGGTAGGCGGTCTTGGCTTCCAGAATCTGCTTGTCCGGAAAATACAAGTCACGATTTAGCCCGGTTGAACGGATTCGGCGCAGCGACTGTGAGAAGGCTCGTCCACTGCGCACGGCCTTGGCAAGATCCGCGGCGGAGCCGCCACGGCGAAAATTCGCCTGATGCACGATCACCCCGACGGCGTCATGAATCAATGCATCTTCACTGCCGATCAAGGCTGCCATGGCCGCGCTGAATCGCTCCAGCTGCAGCGTGGAAACAAGATCGTCATTCAGCTTGCGGTCAAGGTAGGTCCGTAACGCGAAGTATCTGTGGGCGCCGACACCGGTCTGCGGAATGCTGCTGGCGGAAAGTTGGCCCAGTGTTTGGCTTGCGGCGGCATATTCGCCCGCAAACGTCTGGTACATCGCCAGGTTCACGCGATTGTGGAGCAACAACATGGGATTGCGCTTGATGAACATCGGCGCCCGCTCCCATGACGCCTGCAGCAGGCCCGTTGCGCGGCCGTAGTTTCGCGCCATGCCATTAAAGGATGCCCCGGTAGCGGCGAAATCAAACTGCTGGCTGTTGTCCTTGGGGTCAAAGGATTTCCCATACTCGTCCAGCAGAAACTGCGCTCTGGAAAAGTTGCCCAAATGGGCCTCCGCGTCGATCAAATTGCCTTGCAGCAGCGTTCTGACAACGGCAATGTTTTTGCGGTCCGTTTCGTCGCGTGGCACCAGCGCATCTAACCGAGTGGACTTGTCGCGTTCCGCGGCCACCAGCTGGATTCGCGCGCCATCCCAGTCGCCACGCAACGACTGAATGGAGGCGCGGGCAGCGGCGCGGACCACGTGGTACTGGACCTTGAGCGGGCCGGACACCGTAGCCACGTCGTCAACGCTCTCAGGAAACTCGGCCAGCAGAGACTCCAGAAACCTTGGGCTACCCACCCTGACTCCGAGGTTGGCGGCGGCTGCGTAACCAAGCACATGCGCGTTGCTGGAGATCACCGGTTTGCCCGAGGCGCGGCTCTCGGCCAGCCAGGTAGCCTTCATGTCATCGGCCAGGGAGATGGCGACCCGGAAATTCCCTGCATAGGACTCGGATGCAATTCTCAACAGGCGGGCGATTTCGAGGAGCGCGAGGTTTTTCGATTGACGACGCAATTCGCTTTCAGTCCGGCGCACCTCCCCCAGGTCGGACAGGGCCCAAAAAGCAAGCTGCTTGCGCAGCATGCCGGCGTCGAAGCTGAGTCCCGGCGGCGCGGGGACCGGTCGTGCCGCGATGTCACGCAGAGCCTGCTCGGAAATGGTGTCGTCGGCGATTCCTCTTTGAATCTCTTCGATCGCACTGCGGTCCACCAGCTGTGAAACCCCCGGCACCTGAGACAGGGAGTCCGCAACCCCCTTCGGCATGTTCGCGCACCCCATGATGCCAAGCAAGGCCCACAGCGCCGCGCCAAGCCGGAATACCGCGAAAGGGGATCCGCACAGGATACCGGTCATGAACGCGCCTTGTCTGACTTCTTGAAACGCAAATGCACCCGCGTGAAATGCTACCCGAGTATGGCTCCAAGTGCCCGTTTAGCGTGCGTTCAGGAAAGTGACATCCACCACCGGCCG
This sequence comes from Betaproteobacteria bacterium, assembly GCA_031367285.1. GTDB lineage: Bacteria > Pseudomonadota > Gammaproteobacteria > Burkholderiales > Burkholderiaceae_C > CAISIP01. Next base: position 3,159 of record JANLPN010000564.1, read on the forward strand.
GTATTGATGCGCGGCCCGTTGCTGGAGGTCACGCATGCTCCGCACAAGGTCAAGGATCGCTCGGGTTGTGGTGCCGCCGGGCAGCCTGTTCCCTGGCGTGTTACATCGCCTGGTGCAGTCGTTAGCGCAGCAGCGGCAGCGGCGGAAAGGCCGTGAGGTACTCTGGCCGACGTGGGCAGGCTGAAAGGATTCCAGATTCAGCTCTACGGCAATCAGGCGGCGCAGGTGGCGGTGGAAGAACAGCAAGTCGAGCAGGTGCGGGTCGCGGAACACGGTGTCGGGGCTCATCTGCCCGTCGCGAAGTTTGCTGATCTCCGCCAGCGCGCGCAATGGCCGCGACTTGTAGAAGTGGCGGGTGAAGCACACCTCGTAGCTGATCATGTTGTGGATGGCCTGATCCACGAGCTGTTGAACCCCTTTGAATGGAATGCGACACCGCGCCGCCTGCGCGCTACGTGCGAGACCGGAGTATGACAACGTAATCGTATGGATTATGCGGGTGCCCTGCCGCTAGCCCACCACCTTGCGCCACACACTCGCCAGCCACGGCTGCTGATCACGCGGCAAGCCTGGTGGCCGGTAGTAATGGGTGAGCTCGACAAACCCGGCCGGCAATACATGGGCTTGCCAGCTTGGCCAATCGTGGTAGGCGCCATAACGGTCGCCGTTCCAGCCTTCCTGGCCGTCGCCGCGCGGGTTCGAGCAGAACAATACGCCGCCGGGTCTCAGCGCCGCGTGCAATTGCCTGAGCACGCGCGGCAGTTCCTGGCTCGGGATGTGGAACAACACGGCGTTGGCGAATACGCCGTCGAAGCGGCTGTCGGCCAGGTCCAGCCCGAGGAAGTTCTGCTCAAGCACCTCACACCCGCTGTTCCCGCGTGCCAATGCGGCCAGTTGCGCCGACCCTTCGAGGCCCACCACGCGATGGCCGAGCGCCTTGAACGCCATCAGGTCGCGTCCCGGCCCACAGCCAAAGTCGAGGATGTCGAACGGTGGCGTCGCCTCGATATGCGCAATCAGCGTATCGATGTTCTGGCTTACGTCGTGGTCACGCGTGCCCTCCCAGAACGTCTGTGCGTTCCGGTTGTAATGCGCCAGCGTACGTGTGGCGATACGCAGCAAATCCTCGGGTGTCTGGGGCATGCTGGATTGGTTGGTGCCGGCGCTCCGCTTTGGCCGCATCAAAACAGATTGTTCTGCTCTGGCGGCGAGGCTTTGGTGGTGCTCCCCGGCTTTGTCAACACCGCACGCGCCCATTCCAGGGCTTTGTGCTGCTCCCAATATTGGCGCATCTCGTCCACATACAGCCAGGCCTCGTATTTGCCGCCCACGGCAATGCCGTAGCCGCTGTCGGGCTCGACGGGTTTTGGCGCGCGCTCCAGCAACATCTTCACGGCTATGGGGTGGTCCTTTGCGGCTTGCTTCAATTTTTGGCTGGCTGCCGTGGATTCGCCCATTGCGAAGTTGGCAAGCAGCGCGTTCAGCTGCAGCGTCGGGTTTATATCGTCCGCGTAACGGCCGTCGATAACGAGCACGTCGTTCCAACGCCCAAACCGCACATAGGCACTGGACAGGTCGGCGCGCAGGCCATGGTTGTCATTGGGGTTGAGCTCGAACACCAGCCAGTGCGCCAGCTCCATG
>JANLPN010000033.1:0-3606 GCA_031367285.1 Betaproteobacteria bacterium
GTCCAGCACCACCGATGGCGTGACGGTCGGTTTTGCCGACTACAAGGCGCGCATGAAGGAAGGCCAGGAGGCGATTTATTACATCACCGCCGACACCCTGGCGGCGGCCAAAAACAGCCCGCAACTCGAGGTTTTCAAAAAGAAGGGCATCGAGGTGCTGCTGATGACCGACCGGGTCGACGAGTGGGCGCTCAACTATGTGCAGGACTTCGACGGCACGCCGCTGCAAAGCGTCGCCAAAGGCGCGGTAGACCTGGGCAAGCTGCAGGACGACACCGAGAAGAAAGCCGCCGAGGAAGCCGCCGAGGCCTTCAAGCCGCTGCTGGCACGGCTCAAGGAGGCGCTCAAGGACAAGGCCGAAGACGTGCGTGTCACCACGCGCCTGGTGGACAGCCCGGCCTGCCTGGTGGTGCAGGACCACGGCATGAGCACCCAGTTGGCGCGTATGCTCAAACAGGCCGGGCAGACCGCACCGGAAGTGAAACCCGTGCTCGAAGTCAACGCCGAACACGCACTGGTCAAGAAGCTGGACGGCTCGGTGCATTTCAACGACCTGGCCCACATATTGTTCGACCAGGCCCTGCTGGCCGAGGGCGGCATGCCCGATGATCCGGCGGCTTACGTGAAGCGGGTCAACGCGCTGCTGGTCTGATTCGGCTAAAGAACGCGCAACCCTGGCCGGACGCACCGCTGTCCAGCGCCTCCAGATCGGCCAGATCCTGGAGCGACCAGGAGGCGCGCTTGTTCGTCTTGAAGTCTTCCAGGGCTATGAAGTGCAGATTCAAGCCATCAAGCGGCACCACCATTCGCCGCGCGTAACACGGCGCAAATTTGACACCGTCCATACCAGTCAGTAAATCGATGCGGCGTGGTGGGTAGCCCAACTGGACCCCTTGGCGCGCGGGTGGACGTGCGCATCAAGCCGGGCGGCGCATGCGAAACAGCTGGTCCGGCCCGATGGAAAAATAATCTGCTGGCCCGCCGCCACGCAATATGGGCTCGGCTGCCGCAGTGTCGTACACGCCATTCTTAAGCAGTGCCCGGGCGATATACACAGCCACCACTTCGCCCAGCACCAGCCAGGTCGGCAGGGTTTGACCGTTGCTGCCTTCCAGCTGCACGATCTGCGTGCAACGGCATTCGAACGAGACCGGGCTCTCCAGCACGCGCGGCACGGCTATGAGACGCGAGGCGGCGGGGGTCAGCCCGGCCAGGTCGAATTCGCTCACTTCCGGCGGTACGGCGGCGCAGGTCTGGTTCATGGCCTCGGCCAGCGGGCGCGTGACCAGGTTCCAGCCGAACTCGCGCGTCTGTTCTATGTTGCGCACCGTGTCCTTGTGGCCGATGCTGGCAAACCCCACGATGGGCGGCGTGTAATTGAAGGCGTTGAAAAAGCTGTAGGGCGCCAGGTTGAGTGCACCCTGGGCGCTGCGCGACGAAATCCAGCCTATGGGGCGCGGCCCGACGATGGCGTTAAAAGGGTCATGCGGCAATCCGTGGCCCAAACGTGGCTCGTAGAAGTGCGTGTCGTCTTGCATGGGGGATAGAGAGGCTAAAGATTGAAGCGGATTCTGACGATACACAGGTATGTAAATCAATGCCTGGAGGGCACAATGGTCGCACCCATCGGGGCAACTTCGGCTTATGCCACTGTACCAAGCGCGGATCCGGCCACTACGGCGGACGCGCAGATTGTGAGCTACAAGAAAGAGCTGTCCGACTGCGTCAACTGCGATTCAGCGGGCACTGCCGAAGGTAAAGCCAATATCCAGTCCATTCTGGACAAGATCAACGCAGCGCAGGAACGCATCGCAAGGGCCGCGGAGGCAAAGTCATCCGGATCCGCCACCGACGTCCAACCAGCCAATTCGATGCTTGGCAACCGCCTGGACACGTTCGCCTGATTCTCCCGGGCACCAGCATTCAACGGTCCCGCCGGTCCAGCGCGCCGACGCGTCCCGGTACCCGACACCTTATTGCATGAACCAGCCGTGGCTCACAACGAGTGACTGGCCGGTCAGCGCATTGGTCTCGAAACCGGCGAACAACAACGCGACCTCGGCCACGTCTTGCACAGTGGTGAACTCGCCGTCCACGGTTTCCTTGAGCATGACTTTCTTGATCACGTCGTCTTCACTGATGTTCAGGGCCTTGGCCTGCTCGGGAATCTGCTTTTCCACCAGCGGCGTGCGCACAAAACCCGGGCAGATCACGTTGGCGCGGATCTTGTACTTGCCGCCTTCCTTGGCCACCGTTTTGCACAGCCCTATCAGGCCGTGTTTGGCCGTCACGTAGGCTGACTTCAGCACCGAGGCTTCCTTGGAGTGCACCGAGCCCATATAGATGATGCTGCCGCCCTTGCCCGACTTCTGCATATGCGGCACGCAGGCCCGCGTGGTCAGGAAGGCGCCGTCCAGGTGGATGGCCAGCATCTTCTTCCAGTCAGCGAACGGAAACTCCTCGATCGGATGCACGATCTGGATGCCGGCGTTGCTCACCAACACGTCCACGCCGCCCCAGGCGGCCACCACCTCGGCCACCGAGGCATTGACCTGGTCTTCGCTCGTTACGTCCATGGCTACCGCCATTGCCGTGCCGCCGCCCTTGGTGATCTCGTCCGCCGTGGCCTGTGCGGCGTCCTTGTTCAGATCGGCGATCACCACCTTGCCACCTTCACGCGCGTATGTAAACGCAATTTCCTTACCGATGCCGCTGGCGGCGCCGGTGACGATACAGACTTTGTCCTTGAGTTTCATGGGAGTGGTTCCGGGTAAGTTGAAAGATGAAAAATTTCAGGCCAGGTAGTCGTGGATTACGGTGCCCATGCCCAGCGTCATGTCGCTCAGGATGTGGCTGGCCGACAGCACCTCGAGTACCGGCAACTGCGCCACCGGCGCCAGCGCATGGTGGGCCAGCTCCAGCGCCGCCGGGCCGGTCCAGGCGCCTTTGATCGTTACGTCTTCCAGGTAGTAGCGCACCAGTTCGCAGATACGGGCGCTGCCGTCCACATGCGGAATTATCTTGAGCAGGTAGTTGGGCGCCAGCATGCCCTTGAGCACCGCGGCATGGTCCAGCGTGCGGTGTTTGTAGCCCATGCTGGCCGTCGCCACGCGCACCGGGCCGTAGTCCAGCGTGCCCAGCAAGGTGTCGATCTCCACCGACAGTCTGGGAGCGGCCAGTTTCTTCGGGAAACCCCATAACTCGCGGCCACCGGCAATGGGCGCCTCGTCGTTGAGGTACATGGCGTGGACGTAAGCACCCGCCTGGCCTTCAAACGTCACCGGAATCACCTGGCCCGACTCGGTGTAGTCGCCAAAACCGGTCGAGTCCGGCATGCGGATGAACTCGTATTTGACAACCGGCTCGGTCACCTGCAACGGCTCGGGCACCACGGCGCGCAAGGCGTCCAAGTCGGTGCGGTAGGTGATGATCAGGAACTCGCGGTTGACAAACCGGTACGGCCCGGGCGGAAAGGCCGGGCTGGTGAGTGGCATCGCAAAAGCGTTGCGCTTGACGTCGGCAATATTCATAGACTTTCAGGTGCTTGCTTGAGCATACGCTGCGGCACGATTCCGCGCTTGTGCTTGCGCATTCAATAGTTCAGCG
>JANLPN010000176.1:0-26558 GCA_031367285.1 Betaproteobacteria bacterium
TAGTCGCGCGCGGCAAACACGGCCTGCACGCCGAGCAGCCGGGCCAGCGCCACGATCTCGTCGGCCGCAAAGCCATGGCGCAGCACCAGTCCGGCACCCGGTTTGCCACTGGCCGCGCGCAGGCCGGCATCAAGCTCCACCAGGGACTCGCGGATGAACTCCACACGCCGGTCGGCACGCGGCAAGGGGTCGAGGATCTCGCGGTCGAACACAAAAACGCAATACACCTGGTGGCACGAGGTAAGTGCCAGATGCAGGGCCGCGTTGTCGTCCACGCGCAGGTCGCGCCGGAACCACACCAGCCCGGAGGCAAATTGCTTTTCCATTGTTGGTTTCGATGGATGATGGCCGTTAAAATTCCTGCATGCCAGGCGATTCTGCACCCATCAACCTTACGAACCATTTCCTGATCGCCATGCCGGGGTTGGAGGATGCGGCTTTCTCGCGCAGCGTGGTGTACGTGTGTGAGCACAGCGAGCGCGGCGCGCTGGGGCTGGTGATCAACAAGCCCAGCGACATCAATCTGAAAGTACTGTTCGACAAGGTCGAATTGCCGCTGGGCCGTGCCGACCTGATGTTGTCCCCGGTATTCCAGGGTGGCCCGGTGCAGGTGGACCGCGGTTTTGTGCTGCATGAACCGACCTTTGCGCAGGCCGACAAACCGGGTGAACCGGTGTACGCGTCCACCATGTGTATTCCGGGCGGGCTGGAGATGACCACCTCCAAGGATGTGCTGGAAGCCCTGTCCACCGGGGCCGGTCCGCGCAAGGTGCTGGTCTCGCTCGGTTATTCGGCCTGGGGCGAAGGCCAGCTGGAATCCGAGCTCGGAGAAAACAGCTGGCTCACGGTGGATGCCGATATTGCCGTAATTTTTGACACGCCGGTGGAGCAGCGTTACGACAAGGCGCTGGGCCTGCTCGGGCTGCAGGTCTGGATGTTGTCGCCACAGGCCGGCCATGCCTGAGTCGGATGCGGCGCAACGCGCAACGCGGGCCTATGTGGCGCCCGCTACCGGCGGGGTGCCGGCGCATCTGCAGACTTTCCTCGCGCTCGATTTCGGTAGCAAGCGCACCGGTGCGGCGTTTGGCAACCGCCTGCTGCGCAGCGCGCGGCCACTCGCTACCGTGAATGCGCAAGGCGACGCGCGTTTGCAGCAGGTGCGCGAGCGCGTGGCCGAGTGGCAGCCGGATGGGCTTGTGGTCGGGGTCCCTTTTCACCCCGACGGCGCGGAGCATGAGAACACCCTGCGTGCGCGCAAATTTGCACGCACGCTGCGCGCCCAGTTCAAGTTGCCGGTGTTTGAAGTCGACGAGCGTTACAGTACCACCGAGGCCTTGTCCCTGGGTGCCCGTGACGCGGATGCAGGAGCCGCCTGCATTATTCTGGAACAGTTCCTGAGGGGGCTGCCATGACGGTGCCAAGTCCTGTCGCGAATGGCTTGATGCTGGACGCCGAGGCCCTGTACCGCGAACTGCTGTTGGGCGTCGGTGGCTTGCGCGGCCCCGACACGCGGCTGGTGGGCATCACCTCCGGGGGTGCCTGGCTGGCCGAGCGCTTGCACAAAGACCTGCGGCTGGCTGGTGAGCACGGCGTGATTTCGTCCACCATGCACCGCGATGATTTCGCGCGGCGCGGCCTGTCGGCGAGCGAACCCACGCGTTTGTCGTTCGACGTCAACGGCGCACACCTCATCGTGCTCGACGATGTGCTCTACACCGGCCGCACGATACGCGCCGTGGTGAACGAGTTGTTCGACTACGGCCGCCCGGCCAGCGTCAAGCTTGCGGTGCTGGTGGACCGGGGCGGCCGCGAGTTGCCGGTCCAGGCCGACTATGTAGCGGCCCGTGTGACAGTGCCACCGGACCAGTCGCTGGCGCTCAAGCGTGATGGATCGGGGATGTTCAGCTTCCACGTGGAGACGGTCCAGTGACATGACCCGGCGAAATCCCCAGCTCAACAGACACGGCGAGTTGCTGCATTTGCTGTCCATAGAAGGCTTGCCGGCCAGCATCCTGACCCAGGTGCTGGATACGGCGGCGAGTTTTGTGGGAGTCAGCGACCGTGAGGTCAAGAAGGTACCGCTGTTGCGCGGCCGCAGCGTGTTCAACCTGTTTTTCGAAAACTCCACGCGCACCCGCACCACCTTCGAGATCGCGGCCACGCGCCTTTCCGCCGACGTGATCAACCTGGACATCGCACGCTCCTCCGCTTCCAAGGGCGAGTCGCTGCTCGACACCATCGCCAACCTGAGCGCCATGGCGGCCGACATTTTTGTGGTGCGCCACGGCGAATCCGGCGCACCCTACCTGATCGCCCAGCATGTGGCGCCGCACGTACACGTGATCAACGCCGGTGACGGCCGCCATGCCCACCCGACGCAGGGCCTGCTGGACATGTTCACGATCCGCCACTACAAGAAGGATTTTTCCAACCTCACGGTGGCCATCGTCGGTGACGTACTGCATTCGCGCGTGGCACGCTCCGACATCCATGCCCTGACCACGCTGGGCTGCGCCGAGGTACGTGTGGTCGGCCCCAAGACCCTGGTGCCGGCCGACATGGCCCAGATGGGCGTGCGGGTCTGCCATTCGCTTGAAGAAGGCATCAAGGACTGCGACGTGGTGATCATGTTGCGCCTGCAGAACGAACGCATGAGTGGCGCCTTGCTGCCCTCGGCGCAGGAATTTTTCAGGTGTTACGGCCTGACAAGCGAGAAGCTGCAGCTGGCCAAACCGGATGCCATCGTGATGCACCCCGGTCCCATCAACCGCGGTGTGGAGATCGACTCGGAAGTGGTGGACGGCATACAAAGCGTCATCCTGCCGCAAGTCACCTTCGGCATCGCGGTGCGTATGGCGGTGATGGGCATTGTTGCCGGTAACGACGCATGAAGATACTGATCCAGGGCGGTCGCGTCATGGACCCGGCCAGCAATTTCGACCAGGTTTGCGACGTGGCACTGGCGGCCGGGCGCATCGTCGGAATCAAGAGCATTCCCGGCGATTTTTCGCCCAACAAGCTTATAGACGCCACCGGCTGCATTGTTGCGCCGGGCCTGGTGGACCTGGCCGTGCGGCTGGGCGAGCCGGGCCACGAACATGCGCGGATGCTCGAATCGGAAATGGCGGCGGCGGTGGCCGGCGGTGTTACCAGCCTGGTCTGTCCGCCCGACACCGACCCGGTGCTGGACGAACCCGGCCTGGTGGAGATGCTCAAGTTTCGCGCCGAGAAACTGCACCAGTCGCGTGTGTTCCCGCTGGGTGCGCTCACGCGTGGCCTGGCCGGCGAGGTGTTGACCGAAATGGTCGAGCTCACGCAGGCCGGTTGCGTGGGTTTCAGCCAGGCCGAGGTGCCGCTGGGCAATACCCAGGTGCTGCTGCGCGCCCTGCAATACGCGAGCACCTTTGGCTACACCGTGTGGCTGCGTCCGCAGGAGCGCGACCTGGGTGCTGGCGTGGTGGCCAGCGGCCCGCTGGCCACACGCATGGGCCTGTCCGGCATACCGGTGGCGGCCGAGACCATCGCCATCCACACCGTCGTGGAGCTGGTACGCGCTACCAATGCGCGTGTCCATCTGTGCCGGCTCAGCAGCGCGGCCGGGCTGGAACTGGTGCGCCGCGCCAAGGCCGATGGCTTGCCGCTGACCTGCGACGTGAGCATCAATTCGCTGCACCTGATGGATACCGATATTGGTTACTTTGACAGCCGCGCCCGGCTCAACCCGCCGCTGCGGCAACAACGCGACCGCGATGCCATTCGCGTGGCATTGGCCGACGGCAGCATCGACGCGCTGGTGTCCGACCACACGCCGGTGGATGAAGACGGCAAGACGCTGCCGTTTGCCGAAAGCGAACCGGGTGCTACGGGTGTGGAGCTGCTGCTTGGCCAGGCCCTGAAATGGGCCAGCGAGAGTGGTGTGGGGCTGGCACGCGCACTGGCGGTGGTCACCTGTGAACCTGCGCGTGTGATGGGTGCGGCACTGGGATCGCTCCACGCCAGCGCTGGCCGGCTGGTGGTCGGTGGCGCGGCGGACCTGTGTGTGTTCGATCCCGATAAAGCCTGGATGGTCAATGCGAACACGCTGCGCAGCCAGGGCAAACACACACCGTTCTCCGGCTACGAGTTGCCGTCCAGCGTGCGCTGCACCATCGTGGGTGGGCAAGTGGCCTTCGAAGCGTGAACGCCTTTGCCGCCTGCTGGCGCGCGTGGCGCGTGTTGGCCTACATGGTGTGGGGGCTGGCGAAGATTCTGCTGTTGTTCCCCCGGCTGCCGCAGCAACAGCGTGACATACGTGTCCAGGCCTGGGCCGGTGCCATGCTGGCGCGGCTGGGTGTGGAACTGCAGGTGTCGGGCACACCACCGGTGGCCGGCCCGATGCTGCTCGTGGCCAACCATATTTCCTGGCTCGACATCGTGGTCTTGCACGCGGCGCGCCATTGCCGTTTTGTGTCCAAGTCCGATGTAAAACACTGGCCGCTGGTCGGAACACTGGCCACCGGTGCCGGCACGCTGTACATACAGCGGGAGTCGCGGCGCGACGCGATGCGTGTGGTGCACCATATGGCGCAGGCCCTGAAGGATGGCGACATCCTGGCCATCTTCCCCGAAGGCACGACCGGCGACGGCATAACACTGTTGCCGTTTCATGCCAACCTGGTCCAGGCCGCCATCGTGGCCGGGGTGCCGGTGCAGCCGGTGGCACTGCAATTTGTCGATGGCCGCACCGGCCTGCCGAGCCGGGCGGTCAGTTATGTGGGTGACGAATCGCTGCTGGGGTCGGTCTGGCGCACCTTGAATGCGCGGCAGTTGCGCGCGCTGGTGAAGTTTGGGTCGCCGCAGCATGCCGAGGGCAGAGACCGCCGGGCTTGGGCGAAGGATTTGCGCGAGGACATTGCGCTGCTGCGCCAGCCGTGACCGTGAGGCTTGAAATGGCTCTGCTGGTCCATCCGCAGCACGGTCTCCAGCATGGGGCATCGGAGTGGCCTCTGACGCTCTGCGTCGGCTACTGCGCGGACTCCGGCGTCACAAAGCGTCGAGCGCGTTCAAGCTGGGCACTGCGCTCGCGCATGCGCTCGATAGCGGCGATCTTTTGCTCCCAGGTCATCGCGCGTTCATGCTCGTGCCAGGCAGCTTTTACTTTGGCGACGTGTGCCGCCAGATCGGCTTGGTTGATCGTCGTCGTAACGCGCGAACCAGGAAGGGATTCAAGTGGTTCGTCGGACATAGGTTTCCCATCGCTGTGCCAACGCAAATCTGTGTACCAATGCGCCCAATGCTTCCATGCGTTCATACAAAGGGGTCAGCACCAAAAGCCCCGAGGCAGACGGCTTAAGAAGGGCGAAAATATCTGAAGTAGAACCTTGAGGGCGTCTCGCATCGCAAGATATTAGCACTGCCAAACCAGCAACTGACGACGACCCGGCGCACTAGCTGTGGCCATGCTGATCGGGCGCATCAGGCTGCTTTGCACATGGCAGGGCGCATATCACTTCCATGCAAACACCGGCTGCTCGAAATGCGCCACGCGCGTAGCCTGGCCGAGCAGACATAACTCGCGAAACTGGTACAGGAAGGCGGCGGTGGGCGCGGCTATCCAGCGTTCGCCGACCGGCATACGCAAGACGGGGTGCCCACTCTCGGCGATGGTTTCCAGTTGGGGTGCGTCGGCGCGCAAAAACTCGGTGAGCGGAATGCGGTGAATGGAGGCGACTTCAGCCGGATTGGGCGTCAGGTCCCTGGCTGCACCGGCCCACACGACGACCGGGGTAATCACGTAGCCGGAGCGCGTGGCAAAGTCGTCGAGCCGGCCCAGCACGGCGCTGCCTTCAAGCTGCAGGCCCACCTCTTCGCGCAACTCGCGCAGTGCTGCCTGCTCAGGGCTCTCGCCGGTGTCCACGCGTCCGCCCGGCAATGCCCACTGTCCGGGGTGGTTGTTCAGCTTGCTTGAGCGGCGCGTCAGAATAAGCGCTGCGTGTGTACTCCAGTCCGCCAGGGCCAGCATGCCATTGACTTCAGCGCCATGGCCTTCGTCGGCAACCGCCAGCGCCACCGCTGCGCTACGTTGGCCTGGACGCGCCAGCGCCTGCACCATAAAGCCTTGCAGCGCCCGGCTTATCCGTGCCTTGAGTGCGTCGTCGCGTTGCATCTTGATTGGCCCGCGCAGCAGAAAGATTCACCACCCCTCACCACTTATTGCGCATTTCCCGCAGCTTCACAAAAACCGTTTTGGCATCCGGGTTTTCGGGCAGGTCCGGAAAACTCTCGCGCAGTTTGGCCACCACGGCGGCGCTGGTCAGGCGGAAGAAGGTGTTGTGCTGTTTTTCCTGCAGCAGCGTGGTCACGATGGACGTAGCCGGATCGTGCCCGGTGACCGAGGGCAGCAGCGCCTGCGCGGCCGTATTGCCCGGCTCGCGCGCGAGCGTGAACTTGAGGTTGGTCTCGATGTAATCGTGGCCCGGATAAATCCGCGTGTTGTCGGGCAGCCGGGACAACTGGTCGGCAAACGTGGTGTAAAGCGCCTCGGTGTTGCCGCCGTTGTGGGTATTGCCTGCGCCGGCGTTGAACAGCGTGTCGCCCGAAAACAGCGCCGGCTGCTCGGTGTGCGAACGCAGGCAGATGTGCCACATGGTGTGGCCGGGTGTGTCCAGGCATTCCAGTTCCACGGTTTTGCCGACCTTGATTACGTCACCGGCTTTTACGCCCCGGTCCACACCGCTGATGCTGCCGGCAGCCTTGTGTGTGCGATCACTGTGGCACCGGTGGCCGCCACCACGGCTGCATTGCCGCCGGTGTGGTCGTGGTGTTCATGCGTATTGAGCAACTGGGTGATCTGCCAGCCGCGTGCCTTGGCGGTGGACAGGCATTTTTCATGGTCCAGCGGATCAATGGCGAGTGCCTCGCCGGTTTCGGGGCAGGCGATCAGGTAGTTGAAGTTGCGGTAGGCGTTGCCGGTCCAGATGCGTTCGACGAGCATGGGGTGTTCCAGGAAGTGGGGTGGGGTGTTGCAGCCATTGTAGGAAGCCGGCGCCCAAAGGGGTGGCCGCCTGGCTGCGGCATGTTTTCAGCCCGGCACCGAGCGCACCAGTGAGGGGTAAAACCAGTACAACGTGGCCGTGCGTGCCAGGTAATGCACGTACAGTGCCGCCCACAGGCCGTGGTTGGCCCAGGGCAGCAACAGCCACCAGGCGACCATGAAGATAACCAGCGACAGCAACATGGCTCGGCGCATGTCGGCAGTACGCGTGGCGCCGATAAATATCCCGTCGAGCTGGAATGCCCATACCCCCATCAGCGGCGCACCCGCCGCCCAAGGCAGGTAAACGCGGGCGGCGGCACGCACGCCTTCGTCGACAGTCAGCAGGTCGATAAACAGGCCGCCGAACAGCGCCAGCAGCAGCGACACGAGCAAGGCAATGGCCGCTGCCCACAACGTGGTCAATCGCGCTGCCATGGCCAGACCGGCGCGGTTGGCGGATCCGACCGCGCGCCCGACCAGCGCTTCGGCCGCAAAGGCCAGCCCATCCAGAAAATATGCGCTCACCGACACAAACTGCATCAACACCGCATTGGCCGCCAGCCGCACGTCGCCCTGGCGGGCACCCTGTGCCATGAACCACACAAACACAAAAATCAGGGCCAGCGAACGCACCATGATGTCGCCGTTGACAAGCAGGGTGCGTTTTAGCGGTGCCGGTAGCAGCAGCTTGTGCAGCGACCATCGGCCACCCGAGCGGCGGATATGCCACGCTGCGATGACAAGCCCCAATGCCGCCGCCGAGATCTCGGCTATCAGGGTGCCGGCCGCCACCCCACGCACGTCCCAACCCAGGCCCATTACAAAGACCAGGTCCAGCACCACATTGACCAGGTTGAGTACCAGCTGCAGCACCAGGCCGATGCCGGTGCGGCCCAGGCCTATGAACCAGCCCAACAGCGCATAGTTGGCAAACGTGGCAGGCGCGGACCAGATACGGATGTCGAAATAGCTGCGTCCCAGGGCTTCGACACGCGGGCTGGCACCGATCAGCGAGAACGCGATTTCGCGCACCGGCCACTGCAGCAGGATCAACAGCGCCCCGGCGGCCAGGGCGATCAACAGCGAACGCCCCAGGCTGGCCACCAGTTCGTCGGTATTGCCCGCGCCCAGGGCCTGGGCCGTGAGGCCGGTGGTACCCATGCGCAGGAAACCAAAGGCCCAGAACACAAAGGTAAATACCAGCGACCCGACGGCCACCGCGCCGATATAGGCCGGGTCCGCAATCTGGCCCACCACGGCCGTGTCCACCGCACCGAGCAACGGCGTGGACACGTTGGACATCATCACCGGAACGGCTATGGCCAATACGGAGCGGTGGGTCGGCGGCTGGTTATGGGGGGTGTTGGGGGTCACGTCGTAGCGGGTACCATAGGCGCGCTGTCAACCTGACTGCCAGCCCCGTTACCAGGATTATTCCCCACATGACCCACTCCAAAATTCCCCAGGTTGCCTTTGCCGGCGTCACCTTCAACGACCTGCGCGGGCGCAGCGTCCTAATCACCGGTGGTGCCAGCGGCATTGGTGCCGACATGGTGCGGGCGTTTGCCGGCCAGGGCTGCACGGTTGGGTTCCTGGACCGCGAGGAGGCCGCCGGCAAGGCGCTCGCGGCCAGCCTTCAGGGCGTACATTTCCGGGCCTGCGACGTCACCGATGTGGCTGCCTTGAAGGCCACCCTGGCCGCCTTGATGGAGCTGACCGGCGGCGTGGATGTGCTGGTCAACAACGTGGCCAACGACCAGCGCCACACCATAGAAAGCGTGACGCCCGAATACTTTGACGAACGTGTGGCGATCAACCTGCGGCCGCATTTTTTCGCCACCCAGGCGGTGCTTGCCAACATGCGTGCACGCGGCGGCGGCGCCATCGTCAACCTGGGCTCGGGCAGCTGGAAAAACAAGGGCACCGGGCTGGTGGTGTATTCCACCCTCAAGTCGGCCATGCTGGGTTTTACGCGCATGCTGGCGCGCGAACTCGGGCCCGACAAGATCCGTGTCAACTGCGTGGTGCCGGGCTGGGTCATGACCGAGCGCCAGGTCACGCTGTGGGTGGACGAAGCGGGCGAACGTGCCATCGACCAGAACCAGTGCCTGCCGGGGCGCATCGTGGGCGCCGACATCGCCAACATGGCGCTGTTCCTGGCGGCCGATACGGCGCGTATGGTCACGGCGCAGGAATTTGTGGTGGATGCCGGCTGGTCATGAAGCGGCCGTCTTCATGGGCGCGGGCGTGTCTGGCGTCGTATGCCGCTTGAGGCAAGGCAGTATTGTCTTTGTGGGTGCCCGTGCGCGGCACTGGCGTTGAACAATCGGGGCTCACCCCACCACCCGGAGTTGCAGCCCCTGCTTGACGGATGACCGAGAACCTTGAACCCTGGCGACTCTCGCGGCGCGGCACTGCGCTCACCGATTCGGCCATCCGCGCCCTGACCAAGCGGCTGGCCGGGCGCGCCGGCATCATCTCGTTTGCCGGAGGCATGCCATCGCCCGCCACCTTTCCCCAGTCTGAGTTTTCGCGCGCCTTCGACGCCGTGATGCGGCAGGACGGTTCGGCTGCACTGCAGTATGGGCCGACCAACGGTTATGCACCGCTGCGCGACTGGATCGCCGCATCACTGTCCACCGCGGACGCGCCGCTTGTGCCGGAGCAGGTGCTGGTCACTTCGGGTTCGCAACAAGGGCTGGACCTGGTGGGCAAGGTGCTGCTGGACCCGGGCGACGTGGTGGGCGTGGAGACGCCCACCTACCTTGGGGCACTGCAGGCGCTGGGCCAGTACTTTCCCCGTTTTGCGGCCCTGCCCGGCGACGCCGGCGGGCTGTTGCCCGCAGAGATGGAAGACAGCTTGCAGCACGTGCAGCGCCAGGGAGCTCCGGCGAAGATGGTGTATGCCATCCCGACCTTCCAGAACCCTACCGGCCGCACCCTCTCGCTGCAGCGGCGCACCGCGCTGGTTTCGGCATGCCGGCGTTTGCGGGTGCCGCTGGTCGAAGACGACCCCTACAGCGCGCTCGACCATGCCGGAAAAACCCACACCACCTGCCTGTCCATGGATGGGGCCAATGTGTTGTACCTCGGGTCGTTTTCAAAGATTCTCTCGCCCGGCATACGGCTGGGTTACCTGGTTGCGCCGCTGGCGCTGGCGCGCCGCCTCGAGATGGCCAAGCAGGCCAGCGACCTGCACAGCTCCAGCCTGTTGCAGCGCATTGTGTTTGACATCGTCAAGGACGGATTTCTCATCCAGCACCTCGCCGCCTGCCAGGCCCTGTACCGGACCAATGCGCAGGCCATGGCCGGGGCGCTGGAGCGCCATCTGCACGGGCTGGCCCGCTGGAGCCCGCCCACCGGCGGCATGTTCCAGTGGCTCGAACTGGGCCCCGGCGTGGACGCGGCAAAGCTGCTGGACCGCGCCATCGAGGCGGGTGTAGCCTATGTACCGGGCGCGCCGTTTTATGCGGAGCAGGCGCAGGCGAACACCGCGCGCCTGTGTTTCAGCACCGGCACGCCGCAGGACATGGAACGGGGCGTGGCCCTACTCGCGCAAACCTTGCGCGAGTGGCGCGACACCTCGTGACATGGCGGCTGCCTCCGCCAGCCGGCAACAGAGCGGCGGTGGGCGGGGCGCGATGATTTTGCAAGCGTAAAACAAGGAGACAACATGCCGATTCTTAAAAGTGTCCTGCTGGGTGCAAGCCTGCTTGCCGCATTGGCGCACGGCCCCTGTGCCATTGCGCAAGCCTACCCCAACAAGCCGGTGCATATGGTGATTCCGTTTGCGCCGGGGGGACGCGTCGACGCCATTGGCCGCATCGTGTGCGAAGCCCTCACCAAGGACCTCGGACAACCCTGCATCGTGGACACCAAGGCAGGGGCGGGTGGTGCGATTGGCGCGGAGTTTGTCGCCAAGTCAAAACCCGACGGCTACACCCTGCTGCTGGCGTCGGCCGGCATCATGTCGATACTGCCGCATGTGGAAAAGAAACTCGCCTACGACCCACGCAAGGATTTCACGCCGGTGTCGCGGCTGGTGGTCGGGTACACCTATATCGGCGTCACCCGCAACCACCCGGCCAGGACGCTGGCCGAGCTGATTGCCATGGCCCGCGACAAGCCCGGCACCATAGGGTATGCAACGTCGGGCATCGGCACCTATGGCCACCTGGCCGGAGAACTGATGACGCAGGCGGCGGCGGCCCCGATGATCCACATACCCTACAAGGGCACCGGCCCGGCCATTGCCGATATTCTGGCCGGCCACGTGCCGGTGATGATTGCGGGCGAGCTGGGCGACCTGGCCAAGGACGGCGGCGTGCGTATCCTGGCCACCACCAACCAGACCCGTCCGCCGGATTTCCCCAACGTGCCCACCATGAAGGAATTGGGCTACCCGCAGTTCGTGGCGGATTCGTGGATCGGCCTGTTTGCGGCGCCCGGGCTGGAGCCGGCCGTCATGGCGAAGCTGAACGCTTCGATTGCCAGGACGCTGAAGAACCCCGATATCGTCGCCAAGATCCGCGGCTTTGGCAGTGACGTGGCTTTTGCCGAAGGGCCTGAGCTGGCCAGGCAGGTCACTACCGACCTGGACATATTTGCGGAAATCATTCGCAAGGCCGGGTTGAAGTTCGAATGAGGCATTGCGCCACAGGCCGCCCGTGACCATTGTTCGTGTCAACACGCGGCGTATCGACCTGCCGCTCAGCGACCCCGAGTGGCGGTTCGTGCGCGGCACGATCCGGTCGATTGCCGGATATGCGGTTGAGGTGGTGGACGACCAGGGGCGCAGCGGCCACGGCTACTTTCGCGCCATGCCGCCGGCCACGGCGCCGCTGGAGGCATTGAAGGCCGCGTTCGACCCCCTGGCGCAGGCGGTGCTGGGGGCCGACGAGCATGGCATCGGCGCCGTCATGGACCGCATGGACGAGCGGCAGGCCGGCGCGCCGGCGCTCAAGGCCAGCATCGAATGTGCGCTCTACGATCTGCTGGCCCGCAGCGCCGGCCTGCCCCTGCACGACCTCTACGGCGGCCGGCGGCATACGTCTTTTGCCAATGCGCGTATCGTGCCGCTCAAGTCCCCCGACGCGATGGCGGCGGTGGCCGCGGGCCTGGCGCGCGACGGGTTCGGGTTTTTGAAGATCAAGCTCTCCGGCGACGAAACGCTGGACGTGGCGCGGGTGCAGGCGGTGCGCAGTGCCATCGGGCCGCGGGTACGCCTGATGGCGGACGCCAACGAGTCCTACCAGCCCAAAGCCGCCATCCGCATGGTCCACAAGATCGTGGACTACGGCATCGAGCTGATCGAGCAGCCCACGCCGGGCCACGACCTGCCCGGCCTGGCGCAGGTGGCGCGTGCCGTGCCGATTCCCGTGGAGGCGGATGAAAGCGCACCCGACCTGCCGTCCATCCTGCGTATCGCCGAGCTGCGCGCGGCGGAGTCGATCAGTCTGCGCATCATGAACCTGGGCGGTATTACCAATACCTTGCGCGCCGTCGCCTTGTGCGAAGCGGCGGGCCTGCAATACCGCTTTGGCGCGATCTTCGGGTCGCGTGTGATGCACGCCCACACACTGCAGCTTGCGGCCACGCTGCGGGCGCCCGCGTTCGCCCATGAGTTCTCGGAGTTCAGCCTGTTTCTCAACGACCCGTTTGAAGGCCTGGTGCTCGAGGGGGGCTCGGTCCGGGTGCCGTCCGGTCCGGGCACCGGGTTGACGGTGCGCGCGGCTCAGTGACCCGCGGCGTCGCGCAGCCGCTTCAAGGTCAGTTGTAGCACCTTGGCGTCGGTGCTGGCGCGGTGGCGCGGTCCCTGCAATTCGGCCAGCACGATGTCCTTGCAGGCATGCCAGGTGGCGGCCTCGGTTTCGCTCAGCAGCACGCGCAGGTTGTCGAGCTTGAAGGCCGGGGTCATCTCGGCTTCGTCGAACAGCAGGTTGAGCCAGGTGTAGTCGTTGGCCCAGCCGTCCGAGTAAATCGTCATCCCGCGCAACTGCTGGTTCAGTGTCTGCGCCACCAGCGGCGCCGCCTTGCCGTGTGCCTGCAGGATGTCGCGCGTGATGTGGTGCACGTTTTCGGCCTGCGGATCCCAGTGGCGCCAGTGGGGTGCCGGCACGATCAGGGTGCAGTACATGCCGCCTTGCGGAAGCACAAAACCGACCTCGATGGGGTAGCTGCCTTTGCCGAAGCCCGAGGCCTCGAGGTCGATGATGGCGGGTAGTGGGTCCATAAAACTTTGTCCGGCGCGGACACCAATTCTTGCATTCCCCGAGCCACTGCGCGGCACCCGGGTAACCCGCTTCGGCATCGACACAACAGACCACGCACAAGAAAAACTTTTACACTCTCCGACAATTCGATGATAATTGAACTATGGAAGAACAAGAAGTTGTCAAGGCTCTGGGTGCGCTGGCCCAGGCCAGCCGCCTGCAGGTTTTTCGCAGCCTGGTCGTAGCGGGCCCGCCCGGCCTCACGCCCGGCGCACTGAGCGAGGCGCTGGGTGTGGCCGCAACCACCTTATCGTTTCACCTGAAGGAACTCATGCATGCCGGCCTGGTGTCGCAGCAACGCGACGGCCGCAACCTGATCTATCGCGCCAGCTTCGAGCAGATGAACGGTTTGCTGGCCTATCTCAGCGCGCATTGCTGCCAGGGCGAGGCCTGCCTCGTGCCGGCCGAATGCCGCACCTGTTAACCCCCAAGGAGTTTTTATGAAACGATTCCACGTGCACCTGAATGTTGACGATCTCGCAGCCAGCATCGGCTTTTATTCAAAACTGTTTTCTGCCGAACCGGCGCGGCGCGAGGCCGACTATGCCAAGTGGATGTTGCAGGACCCGCCGGTCAACTTTGCGATCTCCACGCGCGGTAACACCCCCGGCATTGACCACCTCGGTTTCCAGACCGACGACCCGGCCGAACTCGATGCCATGAAGGCCAGCGCCGCCGCCGCCGATCTGGCGCTGCGCGACGACGGGGAGGGCACCTGCTGTTACGCCCGCAGCGACAAATACTGGATCACCGATCCGCAAGGCATTGCCTGGGAGCAGTTCCATACCCTGGCCAATATCCCGGTGTACCGTGAGGACGCCGCATCGACAACAGGCTCAGCGTGCTGCACCCCGGCGCAGACACAAGAACCTGCTGCATCCGCAGCGCCTCCCCTGTCCGCGCCACGCGGCCGGCCGGTCGGCATCCCGGTTTCGGCGACCAAGGCATGTTGCTGAACAGGTGCGTTACCGGCGCATGCTGATGCCCGCATTGCGCCACAAACTCCTGGCCGAAGCACTTGGCACCCTGCTGTTGCTGGCGGTGGTGATTGGCTCGGGCATCATGGCGGAACGCCTTTCGGGGGGCAATAGGGGCCTCGCGCTGATGGCCAACACGCTGGCCACGGTGGGTGGTTTGTACGTACTGATCGAGGTATTCGGCCCGGTGAGCGGCGCGCACTTCAACCCGGCGGTCAGCGCCGTGATGGCCATGCGTGGAGCCTTGCCCAAGGCAGCGCTGCTGCCGTATGTCGCCGCCCAACTGGTAGGCGCCATGTTGGGTGCCTGGCTCGCCCATGCCATGTTCGATATGCCTATCCTGCAGTTTTCCACCAAGCTGCGCAGCGGCACCGGCCAATGGATCGCCGAAGCCGTGGCCACTGCCGGCCTGCTGCTGGTGATCCTGCGTGCTCCGCCGGCCCGTGTGGCGCCCATGGTGGCGGCCTATATCGGGGCCGCCTACTGGTTTACCGCCTCGACCTCGTTCGCCAACCCGGCGGCGGCGTTCGGGCGCATGTTCAGCGACAGCTTCGCCGGTATTGCCCCGCAAAGCGTTATCGGTTTTGTGATCGCGCAACTGTCCGGCGCTGCCATCGGCCTGACCCTTCACCGCAGCCTTGGCCATGACTGACAACACCCAACCCCCCATCACGATCTACCACAACCCGGCCTGCGGTACCTCGCGCAATGTGCTGGCCCTGATCCGCAACAGCGGCGTCGAGCCAGTCGTCATCGAGTACCTCAAGACACCGCCGGGGCGTGACAAGCTGGTCGAGCTGCTCAAGGCCATGGGTATGCCGGTGCGCGATCTGCTGCGCCGCAAAGGCACGCCCTACGACGAACTCCGACTCGACGATCCGGGTTGCGGCGACGACCAGCTGCTCGACTTCATGGTGCAACACCCGATCCTGATGAACCGGCCCATCGTGGTCACGCCGCTGGGCACACGCTTGTGCCGGCCTTCCGAAGTGGTGCTCGATATCCTGTCCGCGCCGCAGCGCGGAGCCTTCACCAAGGAAGACGGGGAAGCAGTGGCGGACGCGAAGGGCCTGCGCCTGCGTAAACCCTGATCGGTGCCTTGCCGGCAGCCGCTTAAACTGGCGCGCATGGGGACACAACAACTGGTTTTGAGCGCCGTGCTGGTGCTGATGGTTTTTTCCGTGGCGCTGGAGCTCAAGGTGGACGACTTCCGCCGCGTGGCAAAGATGCCGCGTGCCGTGGTGGCCGGGCTCATACCGCAGTTCATCCTGCTGCCGGTGGGCACCTGGCTGGCCACCCTGGTGCTCGACCTGCCACCCAATGTGGAGGCGGCCATGATCCTGGTCGCCGCGTGTCCCGGTGGTTCCCTGTCCAATGTGGTCACGCATTTCGGGCGCGGCAACACGGCGCTGTCGGTCAGCGTGTCGGCGGTGGCCGCGTTATTGGCGCTGGTGCTCACGCCCTTCAATTTCAGCTGGATGGTGGCCAGCAACCCGGCCACGGCAGGCTGGCTGCGCACGCTGGACATCGACCCCTCGGGCATCTGGTTCAGCCTCGTTGTTTTGCTGGCCCTGCCGATGGCGCTGGGCCTGCTGGCATCGCACCGGCTGCCGGTGCTGGTGGCGAAGATACAGAAACCACTGGCCAACCTGTCCATCATTGCGTTGCTGACATTCATCGTGCTGGGCCTGATCAAGGAGCGGCAGTTGCTCACGCTGGGCCTGCTGCCCATGCTGGGCATCGTGATCCTGCACAACGGCAGCGGACTGCTGTTCGGTTACGCCACCAGCCGCGCCATGGGCATCAGCGTGCGTGACCGCCGCGCCGTGATGATAGAAGGCGGCATGCAGAACTCCGGCCTCGCCCTGGGCATCATTGCCGTGCAGTTCAACTCGGACCTGGGCATGGTCATCATCGCCAGCCTGTGGGGCATGTGGCACATCGTGAGCGGCATGGCGTGTGCGTTATGGTGGCGCCGTGTGGACCGGGTAAACACGCCCATGCAGGCGCAACATGCTTGACCTGCTCATCAAGTCGGCCACGGTCATCGACGGCAGCGGTGCCGCGCCGGTTACGGCCGATGTGGGCCTGCGCGACGGACGCATCGCGGCCGTGGGCAAAGTCAGCGCTGCGGCGCGCGAGACGTTGCAGGCAGAGGGCGCCTGGCTTACACCGGGCTTCGTGGACATCCACACGCATTACGACGGCCAGGCGAGCTGGGACCAGACTTTTTCGCCCAGCATCCACCATGGCGTGACCACGGTGGTGATGGGCAACTGCGGCGTGGGGTTTGCACCGCTGCGTCCGGGCGAACAGCAGCGGCTGATCAGCCTGATGGAGGGGGTGGAAGACATTCCCGGCGTGTCGCTGGCCGAGGGCATTCAATTTCGCTGGGAAAGTTTTCCGCAATACATGGACGCGCTGGCCGCCATGCCGCACAGCCTGGACTTTGCCTGTCTGGTGCCGCACGACCCGTTGCGCATGTACGTTATGGGCGACCGTGCGCGCGGCCATGAAGTGGCGACGCTTGACGACGTGGCCGGCATGCGCACGCTGCTGCGCCAGGCGCTGCAGGCCGGCGCTATCGGCTTCAGCACCGGGCGCAGCGACAACCACCGCACGTCCAGAGGGCACGAGACACCGGCGAGCGAAGCCGATGTGCGCGAGTTGACCGGCCTGGCAAGTGCCTTTGACGGCCTGGGCCATGGCGTGGTGCAGGTCGTGAGCGACTTCGACCTGATGCGTGACCTGGCGGCGCAGTTGCCTGGCGGTGCACAGCCCACTTCCGCGCGCTTTGACGCCGAGTTCGACCTGGTCGAGCAACTGGCCCGGGCCTCGGGACGCCCGTTGTCCATGACCTGGCTGCAGCGCGACCCCGGCGGCGACCAGTACCAGGCCATCGCACGCCGCGTCGAGGCAGCCGTTGCGGCGGGCCTGCCGCTGTACCTGCAAACCGCGGCACGCGGTATTGGCGTGATCAACGGCCTGGACGCAAGTTTCCATCCGTTCATGGGTTTCCCGGGTTACCTGGAGGTGGCGCATCTGCCTTTGCCCGAGCGCGCTGCCGCCTTGCGCGACCCGGCACGGCGCTCGCGTATCCTGTCCGGGAAGTCCGGCAAGCTGGCCGGCGACGGCTCCTCGGTACCGCCGCTGGTGGACATTTTGCTGGCACGCATCGACCTGATATCGGCGCGTATGTTCCCGCTCACCGACACACCCGACTACGAACCGGCGCTCAAGGACTCGATGCTGGTGCGGGCAAAGATGCGTGGCGTGCCGCCGCTGTGGGTGCTGTACGACTACCTGGCCGAAGGCGACGGTGGCAACCTGATTTACTTCCCCGTCTTCAACTACAACCAGGGCAACCTGGACGTCATCGCCGGCATGCTGCGGCACCCGCGCGCGTTGCTGGGCCTGGGCGATGCCGGTGCCCACGTGGGCACGGTGTGCGACGCGAGTTTCTCCACTTTCATGCTCACGCACTGGGTGGCGCGCGGCCATCTGAGGCTGGAGCAAGCGGTGCAAATGCTGACGCAGCGCAACGCAAGTTACCTGGGCCTGGCCGACCGCGGCCGTATTGCCGTGGGCCTGCGTGCCGACCTGAACCTGATCGACCCGTCCGCGCTGGCGCTGCCCAAGCCGCGGTTGCTGCGCGACCTGCCGGCCGGCGGTAAACGTTTTGTGCAGACCGCCCGCGGTTACCTGGGTACCTGGGTGGCGGGGCAGGCGGTGCAGCGCAACGGCGTACCTGCTGACGCGCGGCCTGGGCGCTTGATCCGCGCCGGCAGCTCCTAGCAGTCCGGCTATTCGCATGGGCAGGGGCGGCTACCATCGCAACATGCCTTTACCCCCATTCCCAACCGGCCGGCCCAGCAACACCGCCTCGCGTCAGGCCGACAGAAAGGCCGACAACGAACTGCTGTTCAAAGGCATCCTGTGCGCGCTTATCGGCGCCTGCGTGCTGGGCGCGCCCTACTTCCCCGCTGCACCGTCCAGCCTGCAGGCCATTGTGGCCGGCGCGTCGCTTGTTGGCTGGTTTGCGCTGGTGCTGGGTTGTGCGTTCATCGGCGTCTATGTCCGACGGCGCATGGCGGCCTCGAGGAAGGGCTGAGAGCGCCCCCAGCCCTGGCTTCGCCAGGCCCCGAGGGGGCTGAGGCCTGCGGCTCCCAAGCTGCCTGCGCAGCTTGGGACGGGCCGAAGAGCCGTTGCCTCTGGCAATGGCACGTCCAAGAAAACCTTGGAGCGGCCCGGCGTTTTCTTATGAGCTTATCTCACCCCGCAAGGCTTGTCGGCCGGCGCAACAGCTCCCGAAACAGCGCGGTGCATTCGAACGGCTTTTCCAGCGCCGGCAAATGGCCGCAGTTCTGGAGCACCTCCAGGCGCGCGTGTGGTATGCCCCTGGCCAGAGCCTGGCCATAAGCAAGTGGCGCCAGTGCATCCTCCGCGCCCCACACCAGCAGAGTCGGCATGGTCAGCAAGCCCAGACGCGCGCTGGCGTCAGGGCGCGTGGCGGCGGCGCGCGCCTGGGCCGCTCCGGCTGTACCGCCTACGCGTTGTGCCATCGCCCTGAAGGTGGCCGCCGCAGCCGCATCTTCTTTGCGCACCACCAGGCCGCTGAGCCGCTCGATCACCCGCTCCGGGCTGGCCTCCAACGCGGCCGCGAGATCGGGGCCGCCTGCCGGCGCCGGCGCCGCGTTGCATCCCATCAGCCACAGGGCCGTTACCCGCTCCGGGGCCGCCAGGGCCAGTTCCAGCGCCAGGTTGCCGCCGTACGAAGTGCCTACCAATGCAAATTTTGCCGGTGCCCGCGCCAGGATCTCAGCCACGCTGTCGGCCAGGTTGGGCCTGGGCGACAGCATCACCTGGGCCTGGATGGCGCCGCCAAGACCGGAGATCACGTCGCCGTACATAGCTTCGTCGCAGAGCAGGGCGGGGATAAAAATGGTGGGTATGGGCGCGGTGGTCATGGGCATGTCGTGGGGCTTGGGTGACGGGTTGCACAGAGGGGTTGCACAGAGGGGTTGCACAGGGGGCTTGCATAGCGGGCCCGGCAGCTTCGCCTTGCATGCCAATCGGTTGCCAACTGGCCAGTGTTCTTTCTGGTATTGATAAAGTACCGGTCAGTATAATGAATTTCCCTGGCACCAACACGAACACACGGACGCGCCGACCACCATGCAGAAGCCCGACACCCCCGAACCCGCCGCGCAACAGTCACCGCGGGCGCGAACCTTTGTGCTGGTCCATGGCGGCTTCCATGGCGGCTGGTGCTGGGGCCAGGTCGCCACGCGGCTGCGTGTTCTGGGGCACGTGGTGTTCACGCCCACCCAGACCGGATGCGGCGAACGTTCGCACCTGCTCGCCAAGTCCATCACGCTGGACACCTTTGTGGACGACATCGCCAACGTATTGCTCTGGGAGGACCTGCGCGATGTGGTGCTGGTCGGGCACAGCTTTGGCGGCAGCGCCATCTCGGGTGTGGCCGACCGCATGCCCGAACGCATCCGCCAGCTTGTGTACCTGGACGCGATCATCCTGGAAAACGGCCAAACCATGTTCGGCCTGCTGGACAAGGACGTGGTGCAGGCGCGTATGCAAGCCGCCGAGGGCAGCGGCGGCCTGGCCATTGCGGCGCCGCCACCGGAGATCTTCGGCATCCGTGACGTGGAGCAGGCGCGTTGGGTGCGGGAGCGGCTGACCAGCCACCCGCTGGGCACCTACACGTCACCCTTGAAACTGGCCGGCAAGGTCGGCAATGGGTTGCCGGCGGTGTACGTGCAGTGCACCGACCCGGTCTTTGCCGGCCTGCAGGCCAGCCGTGACTGGGTCAAGGCCAACGGCATGCCGCGGGTCGAAATCGCCACCGGGCACGATGCCATGGTTACTGCGCCCGGGCTGCTCGCTGAATTGCTGGTGCAGCTCAGCGTTTGAGGTCTGCTTCCGCGGGGCAAGCCGTGTTTTCACACGGTGGCGGTCATGACCGCATGAAGTCGCGCAGCGTCGCGAAATGCTGCTGGGGTGCATCGCGCCACACGCCGTGACCGCAATCGGCGAAGCGCTCGAAGCGCACCAGCTGCGGCGGCAGGCTGGCGACAATGGTTTCGCTGAACGCCAGCGGCGTGATCGGGTCGCTGTCGCCGGCCATCACCAGGGTCGGGCAGGTGATTCGGGCCAGAGCGGCGCGGAAGTCCATGCGTGCGAATTCGCCGCCGGCGAAATGCAGGTTGACCGGGTCGTGCACGATGGCGCGCGCACTGGCATCCGGGTCGCCCGGCGGCCGCGTGTTGTAGAGCGGGTGGCAGTGCTCGCGGTAGGCCACGCGTCCTTCAGGCGTGGGTGTGAGCCAGTAGGCTTCGGCCAGGCGCCGCGCCTCGGCACCGCCGATACGCTCGAAGGCGCTGAACACGGCCGGCCAGTCGGGCCGCGCGGCCGTGCTCACCAGCACCAGCTTGCCTGCGTGCCCGGGATGCCGCGTGGCATAGGACTGCGCGACGAAGCCGCCAAAGGACACGCCGTAGACGATGGGCCTGGTGATGCCCAGCGCATCGCAGAAGCCGCGCACGTCGTCACCCCACTGCGCCAGGTTCCAGGTCGATGGGTTGCCATGGCCGCTGCGGCCGTTGCCGCGGTGGTCGAGGTAGATGACCTGGGCGATGTCCGTGAGCGTTGAGAACGCGGGCTTGAAACTGCTGTGGTCGAAACCTGGCCCGCCGTGCAGCAGGAGCAGCGTGGGCCGCTCGCGCATGGCCTTGCCGTCCGGGACAAGGCCCAGGCCTTCGACGTCGAAATAGAGGCGTGCGCCGTTTACGTTGATATGCATGGCAACGCCGCCGCCATCTCCACCAGCTTGGCCACCGTGTTCATATTGCGTGCCGTCCCGTTTTTTGCGCAGGGAACTTTCAGCTTGGACGTGCCCATGCCTTCGCCGTAAAACACGTACAGCTCCCGGTGCCCCGGCGCAATCAGTTCGTCCTTGCGGCCGGTGGCGCCGGCCTCCACATTGCTTGGCGGCGCAGCGTCCAGAAAGATCGCAACCGTTCGGTTGCCCGCCAGCTTGTGGAACGGGTTGAGCGCCAGCACCGCCGCCATTTCGGCCTGTGTGCGAATAAAAACACCGACCGGTTTGCCGCAAAAAGAGGCGAGGCCGGCCTCCAGCTTTTCCTTGACCTTGGCAGCCGAGCCGGGGGCCGTGAACACCACATTGCCACTCGCGATATAGGTCGTGACGTTCCCGAACCCCGCCTGCTCACACAGCCGCTTTAGGTCGGTCATTGCGAGCTTGCCGGTTCCACCAACGTTGACGGCGCGCAAAAGGGCAATATAGGCAAGCATGGAAAATTCTAGCGCCAGTGGCACGCAATATGAACACGGTGGCCAAGCTGGTGGAGATGGAAGGTACCCGCCTCACCATGGCTGAAGCGGCGGTGCTGCGCCCGGCGGTGCGCGAACCCCGTATCGAGGCCATCACGATCACCCGAACCGTAGCCTTCCGCCAGTATGCCTGCGGCCCTTTACCAGGCCAAGGAAAGGGGCCGCAACCAGGTGGTTGCCGCCGCAGCCGCGGAGCCCGTGGCTAAGGCCGCATGACGCCGTTGTTTGTGGACGGTGCTTGACCGGTAGCTCAAGCCTTCTCGCCCAGCTGCCTGCGCAACCGCTCCTCCTGCTCGCGCAACTCGGGCGTGAAGGCCTCGCCGAAGTCCTCGGCCTCGAAGACCTGCCGGATCTCGATCTCGGACTCGCCCAGCATCGGATTCGGGCAACGCTTGACCCAGCTTATCGCCTCCTGCAGCGAGGCGCACTTCCAGAGCCAGAAGCCGGCAACCAGCTCCTTGGTCTCGGCAAACGGCCCGTCTGTCACCGTGCGGCTGTGGCCCGAGAAGCGCACGCGCACGCCCTTGGAGCTGGGGTGCAGGCCCTCGCCGGCCTGCATCACGCCGGCCTTTACCAGCTCCTCGTTGTACTTGCCCATCTCGGCCAGCAGTTGTTCGCTGGGCATCACGCCCGCTTCGCTGTTGTGGTCGGCCTTGACCAGAATCATGAATTTCATGTCGCTCTCCTTGGGTGGGGTTGGGGAATATTCTCGCTCCATCCCTACGACGGTCGGGCCGGTGTGATTTCGACATGCCCATTGACGGTGCAACCCGGCCTTCCAGCAGGCCGCCCAAGCTCAGGCGATGTCGAAACGGTCCAGATTCATCACCTTGCTCCAGGCGGCGATGAAGTCCTGCACAAACTTCGCGGTAGCGTCCGAACTCGCGTAGACCTCGGCAATGGCGCGCAACTGCGCGTTCGAGCCGAACACCAGGTCGACGCGCGCGGCAGTCCATCGCGGCTGGCCCGTAGTGCGGTCGCGCCCCTCGAACTGCTCGTTGGCACCTGACACCGGCTTCCACTCCGTTCCCATGTCGAGCAGGTTGACGAAGAAGTCGTTGGTCAACGTACCCGGCGTCTGGGTAAACACGCCGTGCGCGGTTTGGCCCACATTGGCGCCCAGCACGCGCAGGCCACCGACCAGCACCGCCATCTCGGGCGCGGTCAGCGTCAGCAGCTGTGCCTTGTCCAGCAGCAGCACCTCGGCCGGCACGGCATAACGCGCCTTCTGGTAGCCGCGAAAGCCGTCTGCCACGGGCTCCAGCGGAGCGAAGGACGGCACGTCGGTCTGCTCCTGCGACGCGTCCATGCGCCCGGGCGTGAACGGCACCGCCACGTCATGGCCGCCATCCCTGGCCGCTTTCTCGACCCCTGCGCCACCGGCCAGCACGATCAGGTCGGCGAGCGAAATCTTCTTGCCGCCTTGTTGTGCGGCATTGAATTCGCCGCGGATGCTCTCCAGAGCCTGCAGCACTTTCGCCAGCTGGTCGGGCTGATTGACGGCCCAATCTTTCTGCGGCGCAAGCCTGATGCGCGCGCCGTTCGCACCGCCGCGCATGTCGGAGCCGCGGAAGGTGGATGCCGATGCCCAGGCCGTCGCAACGAGTTGCGGGACGCTCAGGCCCGATGCCAGCACCTTGGCCTTCAGCGCAGCGCAATCTTGCGCATCCACCAGCGCGTGGTCCAGCGCGGGAATCGGGTCCTGCCAGATCAGCTGTTCGCTCGGCACCTCGGAGC
Organism: Betaproteobacteria bacterium; assembly: GCA_031367285.1. GTDB lineage: Bacteria > Pseudomonadota > Gammaproteobacteria > Burkholderiales > Burkholderiaceae_C > CAISIP01. Next base: position 23,373 of record JANLPN010000176.1, read on the forward strand.
CCAGGTAGCGGGCACGCGGCCCCATGTCGCGATGCGTGAGCTTGAACCAGGCCCGTGCAAAGGCGTCGGCAAACTGATCCGGGTTGGCGAGGAAGCGGCGCGAGATCTTCTCGTAAGCCGGGTCGAGGCGCAATGCGAGGTCGGTGGTCAGCATGGTCGGCGCGAGACGCTTGGCAGGGTCGTGCGCGTGCGGTATGGTGCCGGCACCGGCGCCGCCCTTGGCCACCCACTGGTGTGCGCCGGCCGGGCTCTTGCCCAGCTCCCATTCAAAGCCGAACAGGTTCTCGAAGAAGTTGTTGCTCCACCTGGTCGGCGTCGTGGTCCAGGTGACCTCCAGCCCGCTGGTGATGGTGTCGCCGCCCTTGCCGCTGCCAAAGCTGTTGTTCCAGCCGAAGCCCTGGGCTTCGAGGCCGGCCGCCTCGGGCTCGTCGGCCACGTGGGACGAGGCGGCAGCGCCATGCGTCTTGCCGAAACTGTGGCCGCCGGCGATCAGCGCGACCGTCTCTTCGTCGTCCATGGCCATGCGGGCGAAGGTTTCGCGGATGTCGCGGGCCGAGGCGAGCGGGTCGGGGTTGCCGTCCGGGCCTTCGGGGTTGACGTAGATCAGGCCCATCTGCACAGCGGCCAGCGGATTCTCGAGGTCGCGCGTGTGCGCCACCTTGCTGTCGTCGTCTTTCACGAGCACACCGTGGGCGTCTGCCACACCCGGCGAACCCTGGGCGTAGCGGATGTCGCCGCCAAGCCACTTGGTCTCGCGGCCCCAGTACACATCCTGGTCCGGCTCCCACACATCCGGCCGGCCGCCGGCAAAGCCGAAGGTCTTGAAACCCATGGTTTCCAGCGCGACGTTGCCGGTGAGGATCATCAGGTCGGCCCAGGAAATCTTCTGGCCGTACTTCTGCTTGATCGGCCACAGCAGCCGGCGGGCCTTGTCGAGGCTCACGTTGTCCGGCCAGCTGTTCAAAGGCGAGAAGCGTTGCTGGCCGCGGCCAGCGCCACCACGGCCGTCACCAATGCGGTAGGTGCCGGCGCTGTGCCAGGCCATGCGGATAAACAGCGGCCCGTAATGCCCGAAATCCGCCGGCCACCAGTCCTGTGAATCGGTCATCAGCGCGGCAAGGTCCGTCTTGACCGCGGCCAGGTCCAGGCTCTTGAACGCCGCGGCGTAGTCGAAGCCGCCTCCCAGCGGATCGGACTTGGTGGAATGCTGGTGCAGCAGATCCAGCCGCAATTGTTTGGGCCACCAGTCGCGGTTGGTTGTGCCACCGCCTGCGCCCTGGCTGAACGGACATTTCGCTTCGGTTTTTTCGCTACCCATAGGTGTGCTCCTGCTTGTGAAAATTACGATCAAGAAGATGATCGACGAGGGGAATTTTCGGCCAGAAGCTGCCGCAACGCTACTAAAAACGCGCTATCCCGGCGATAGGGTGGCACTGAGCTATGGCCGCGATAGCGTGGGGCGGTTCACCTACTTGGTGGCGAAACAGTAGAACAGCCCGGCGCCGCCCGTGCGCACCAGGGCAGGCATGTTGCAACCCGCACTGGGGTGGGATGCGTTCCACGAAACATTGGCAACCGGGTCGGGGTTGGTGCCGTCGCGGTTGTGATGGCCCAGCATCGCGGAGCCCGCGTCGCTGCTGGTCCAGTTGCCACATGTCATGTCCCTTCCCGCCGGGAAGGCGGTTCCGTCGGGCTTGGAGCCGGTCAGAATGTCGTGCTTGTTGACCGGGTCGGGCCGTGCCGGAACCACTTCACCGGTTTCGGTCAGCCCGGTGGCCTTGTTGATGTTGTTGTTATTGTGGAGCTCGACCACGTTGTAGGCGATCACAGCCCCCTTGGCGTTCAGCCAGGGGCCGTTGCCGATGCGGTCGCGCGCATTGACCACCGGCACGCCAGGGGCTTCCTGCGTGCTCAAGTAGGCACGCCAGTTCTTGCCGCCGGCGCCCACCGAATCAGCCAGCTTTTCGCAATAGGCGTCGGCACCCGCCAGACCGCCCAGATCGCCGGCCCGGCCGGGATTGGTGCCGGTGATGAAGAAGCTCATCCGGTTTGCCCCCGGGGTCATGCCGGAGCAGCCGGCCAAAACCGCGGCGGCGAGGCCGGCAAGGATGAACGAGCGTCGAACAAGGGTTTGCATCGAAGGCCTTTCGGTGGACAAGGTGTTGATTCAAGAGCCGCAGCGGCGGGCCGCGACGCCTGGCATGGGAACATTTGCGCTTTGGAAAAGCTCCCGGGGCTCACTGTACGTCACTGCGCGGGCCCGACGCCATTGGTATTTACCTGCACCCGCGCCCGGCTTTGTCCAGTTATCCCCGGCAATAGCCGCTTTGTTACCCACCTTGTCCCATGCCGCCTGGGCAGCCGGCGTGCTGGCTGATTTCCTCAGAAGGGCAAGACTGGAGTGTTTGAATCATGCGCATGATAGTATGCGCATCAACTGCCTCCATGTTGGCCACCAAAGGGTTAGTCCGATGAAAAGCGCTTCAGAAACTTCCAAACGCCCGGTCAACCTGTCCATCAACGCGCGCACCGTTGATCTTGCCAAGGAGCTTGGCATGAACCTCTCGCAAACCGTAGACAGCTTTCTGACCGCGGAGGTACAGCGTCTTTACTGGGAGCGCTGGAATGACGACAACAAGGACGCCATCGACGCCTACAACGCCCGAATCGCGCAAGAAGGCCTGCCGCTCGCGCGATACCGCGGGTTCTGAGATGGCCCGTTTTGACGTGTATCCGCACCCCGATGCGGTGTTGCGCAAAAAGACACCGTATCTGCTGGATGTGCAGAACAGCCACATCAGCCGCATTGCCACGCGCGTGGTCGTCCCCCTGAGGCCGGCAGGCCTTTTCACCCAACCCATGCGGGACTTGAACCCGACATTTGAAATTGCAGGCAAGCAAGTGGTGCTTGACACAGCGGCTCTGGCGGCCATTCCGTCCGCGGAGCTGAAGCAGCCGGTTCTCAACCTGGCCTCTCAAAGCAACACCATCGTGGCGGCGCTCGACGTGTTGTTTGGAGCGTATTGAATGCGGCTTGGCGGCTGCCAGCCCAGCTCGCCGAGGTTCGGCTTTACGCCGCCCGCTTCCTGGCCGGCTTTGTCCAGTTGTCCCCTGCGATTGCCGCTTTGCTACGCACCTTGTCCCATGCCGCCTGAGCAGCCGGAGTGCTTGCAGAGGCAGCCCGCT
>JANLPN010000188.1:0-2546 GCA_031367285.1 Betaproteobacteria bacterium
CCTGACCGAAGGTGGCATACGTGTGCCCTGGATCGCCCATTGGCCGGCCGTGATCGCGCCTGGCGGCGTGAGCGAGCAGCAGTGCATGACGATGGACTGGTCGGCCACGATGCTCGACGCGGCCGGTGCCGCGCCGGACCGGGCTTATCCGCCGGATGGTATTTCGCTGCTGCCGGTGCTGCACGACGCGCGCCGCCGGTTTACCCGCCGCTTGTATTGGCGCATGGGCCACCGTGGTCAACGCGCGCTGCGCGACGGCGACTGGAAATACCTGCGCGTGGACAACAACGACTACCTGTTCAATATCCCCGGCGACGAGCGTGAACGGGCCAACCAGGCGCGCCATGAGCCGCAGCGCCTGGCGGCCATGCGCCAGGCCTGGGAGTCGTGGAACGCAACGATGCCGCCCATCCCTCCCGACGCCACCGTGAGCCTGGGTTACACCGACCGCGACATGCCACAGCGCTAGGCTGATGGGAAGCAGGGTAGCTGGCCGCGCTAGATCAGGTTGCGCATCGCCCGCGCGGTTTCCCGCAGCACCGGCAACACGCGTTTGACGGCGTCTTCGCTGCTTTCATGGCCCATGGGCATGGACACGTTGAGACCGCCTGCCAGGTCGCCATGGCGGTCCAGCAGGGGCACGGCCACGCCGCGGTAGTTGAGCTCCAACTGTTGTTCCGAGATGGCCCAGCCGTTGGCCCGGATACGCGCGAACTCGACCGCGAACCGGTCCTTGCTGGTGATGGAGTGCGAGGTGTAGGCCTTGAGCACGCTGTGTGCCAGCCAGTGTTCGAGTTGCGCCGCGTCGCCCATGGCCAGCATCAGCATGCCGGCCGCCGTGACCTGTGCCGGCACACGCGCGCCGAGCACAAAACCCGTGTTCATGCTGCGGTTGGAACCATTGCGTGCGATGTATACCGTCTCGTCGCCGTCCAGCACGCTCACATAGGCGATCTCCTGCGTGCCGGCCGTGATGCGTTGCAGGAAGGGTTGCACAATACGCGGCAGCCGTGCCGACTCCAGGTAACTTTGCCCGAGCCGCAACACGCGTGGCGTGAGCCAGAACAGTTTGCCGTCGGTGGCCACGTAGCGCAGGTGCGCCAGCGTCAGCAGGTAACGCCGTGCTGCCGTACGCGTCAAGCCGCAGCGCTCGCCGGCCTGGCTGGGCGTGAGGCGCGGATTGGCGTCGTCGAACGCCTCAATGATGGACAGCCCTTTTTCCAGGCCGGCAATCCAATCGCGTTTGTCCAGGGGAGGTGAGGCCGTCGTCTTCATGCCCCGATTTTGCAGAACGTGAAACGCCAGTTGATTCAGGGATAACCCTTGTTTCGTTCAATAGTCGATCATTAATGATCGTTCATCGATCAGTATCTAAAATAAATCGTTGGATATTGGTCGGTAATCGAATAAATTCCAGCCATAAATTTGAAATTTGAGCGATTAACGATCAATCATGCCAGTCCAGCAGCCCTTCATGCCCGAAGTTACCGGTTCCACCGACGTGTACCTGATCCTGGGTGACCCGGTGGAGCAGGTGCGTGCGCCAGAGTCGTTCAACCTGGTCTTTGCGCGCTTTGGCATCGACGCGGTGCTGGTACCGGCGCACGTGGCGCCGGAGCATTTGCACGCGTTTGTCAAAACAGCCTTCCTGGCAAAAAACATCAAGGGCATGTGGCTCACCATCCCGCACAAGTCGGCCGTCATGCCCGTGCTGGACGACTGCACTGCGCTTGCGCGCACGGCCGGTGCCGTAAACGCATTGCGCCGCTCGTCGCAGGGCGGTATCGAAGGTGCCCTGTTCGATGGCGAGGGTTTTGTGGCGTCGCTGGCCTGGTACGGCATTGCCTATTCCGGCAAACGTGTGCTGGTGCTGGGTGCGGGTGGTGCCGCCTCTGCCATCGGCGCTTCACTGGCCTGCGCAGCCTTGGGCTGCGTCGCCGAGCTGGCGTTTTTCGATCCCGCAGCAGGGCGCGCGCAGGCGCTCGCAAGCCGCTTGGGTAGCGCGTCGCAGGCTAGGGTATGTGCGGTAGACAACAACAGCCCCGCGGGGTTTGATCTGGTCATCAACGCGTCGCCGCTGGGTCTTGCGCTGTCCGACCCCCTACCCTGCGACGTGGCACGGATGGAGCCGCATGCCGCCCTGGTGGACATACTGATGAAGAACCAGCCGACCCCGGTGGTGCGTGCGGCCCGGGCGCGCGGCCTGGTGGCACAACCGGGCTTCGAGATGATGATTTTGCAAACCCATTTGTACCTGGATTTTTTTGGCTTCACCGATGCCGCGGCGGCGGTGCGCGAGGACGCGGACTTTATCCGCAAGACGATTTACCCAAACTGATTTTTAACCACCGAGGAGACACTCTCATGCAGAAACGATTCACTCAAGAAAAAACGCCGAGCCGCCCCAAGTTTTCTTGCACCCCCTCGGGGGGCCAGACGCAAAGCGGCTGGGTTGGGGGCACTCTCAAGATGCTGGCGGCCTGCGCCGTACTGGCGGCGTCCGGCACCGCATTTGCACAGGACACCATCAAAATCGCCAACATTGT
>JANLPN010000230.1:0-3960 GCA_031367285.1 Betaproteobacteria bacterium
GCATAACCGGCTACATCGCGCCCATTGTGGTGATCACGGTTGGTTATGGGCTGTTCCAGACCGCCAACAACACCGCCGTCATGAAGGATCTGCGTGCGGACCAGCGGGGTGTCATCTCCGGCCTGCTCAACCTGTCGCGCAACCTCGGGTTTATCACCGGTGCATCCGTCATGGGGGCGGTGTTCGCGCTGGCATCGGCGGCGACCGCCATCTCAACGGCGCACCCTGACGCGGTTGCCACCGGTATGCGGACCACGTTCGCAGTGGCGGCGGCGCTGATCGTAGTTGCGCTCGCCATCGCGCTCGGCTCAGAGCGTGAGAGGCAATCGAATGCGCTGGCTGCCCGACCTGCACCGTGACGTCCGCACCCTGAATGCGGGCGCGGGCAGCCTTCGCCGCAAGCTCCAGGCGCTGGTGAGAGGGTTCGCCTACCCGCCGCGCGGAGTCATCTTGCTGCTGCTGTCCTCGACGCGCGTTTGACGCGGGCACCATTGGCGCCCGCAGCCACCAGCTTGATCGGCGCCACGGGCTTGGCCGATGCGGCAGACACGGAAGGCTTTTTGGCGGCCTTGGCGGCCGGCTTCCTGCTGCGCACGCTTTTTGCCACCGGCACCGGGTCGGGCTGCGGCTCCACAGCCGGCTTGGCCGGCCGGGGCTCCTTGTCCATCACCTGGTGCAACGCCTTGTCGGCTGCTTTTTCGGCCGCCAGCACCGGCGTGAGTTTTAGCAACTCCCGGTGCGCCGCCAGCATGAGTTTGGATAGTTCAGGCAGGTCGGGCAAGGCCTTGCGGCAGGCCGTCAGGCCAAAGTCGAGCAGGCCGCTGTAGCTTTGTACCGTGACGTTGAGAGCCACGCTATGCACCGCAATCGACACCGGGTAGTAGGTGAGCAATTTCGCGCCGGCCATGTAGAGCGCAAATTTCGGCCCCGGCACATTGGATATCGCCACATTGACCAGCGGCGGCATATTGTTGGCGAGTTTGGAGCGGCCAAACAGCGAAGCCAGGCCGCTGATCAACCACGGTGCACCCAGCGAAGGGAAATCGGTCGGCGTAACGGATTTCATGCTGGCCGAGGTGGCCTTGGCGGCAGAGCTGGACTGGCGGATGGCCTGTAGCCGCTGCAGCGGGTCGCTGATGGTGCTGGCCAGGCTTACCCGCATCATCGAGACCTGGTTGTTCAGGTCGGTATTGCCGGCCTCGCGCAGGCTCACGGGCACGCCCGCAAGCAGGGGCGCATCCGGCACACAACCCATGTCGGCCAGGTAGTGGCGCAAGGCGCCTGAGCAGATGGCCAGCACCACGTCGTTGAGCGACGCCTCATTGCCTTTGGCGATGTGTTTTATCTCGGCCAACGGCACCGAAAAGCTGGAGAACAGGCGCTGGTTGGTAATGCTCACATTGATCGGCGTACGCGGCGCAAACCAGTTGGTCTTGGCAATCGCGCTGCCATCCTCGTTGCGCGTCTGGCGGCTGGCACGCAGCACACCCACCAGGGTGCCGGCCAGCGCCGGCAAGGTCTTGACCAGCTTCACCACCTGCTGGCCCGTGTGTCTGAGGCCCGACAGGGCCAGCTCGGCCACACCGTAGTTGTCGTTGGCCATAACGCGCTTTGCCGGAGCCGCGCGCACATGGCGTGGTACCGGGCCGGTGTCCATGATGGCATTGGCCAGCACAATGCCGCCGGCCCCGTCCAGCGCGGCGTGGTGCACCTTGGAATAAAACGCCACGTGGCGGGTGCCGGGTGGTGCATCGGCCGGCGACTGCACACCTTCGATCACATAGAACTCCCACAGCGGCCGGCTGCGGTCCAGCAGGCTGGAATGCAGGCGCCCGACCAGTTTGTCGAGCTGGGCCCGGTTGCCGGGCTTGGGCAGCACCGTGCTGCGGATGTGGTACTCCATGTCCACGTCGTCGTCGTCCACCCACACCGGGTTGGCCATCTCGAACGGCATGTTCACGAGTTTGCGCTGGAACACCGGCGCCAGGTGCATGCGGCTGGTGATGTGGCGGCGAAAGTCTTCCAGGAAATCACCCTCGTAGCCGGCCGGCAGTTCCACGATGTTGAGCCCGCCCACATGCATGGGTGTCTCCGGGGTTTCCAGGTACAGGAAGGAGGCATCCAGCCCGCTCAGATGGTCCATACAAGTCTCCTTCAGGTGGAGCGCGTATGGATCACACCGCCGTCCACCACCAGGGTGGTGCCCACCACATAGTCGCCAGCGCGCGAAGCCAGGTAAATGGCGGCACCGGCCATGTCCTCCGTGGCGCCAATACGGCCGGCCGGAATACGTGGTGCGAGCTCGTCCGCATGGTCGCGGGCGTCGCGGTTCATTTCGGATGCAAACGCGCCGGGCGCTATGGCGCTCACCACGATGTTGTCCTTGACCAGGCGCAGGGCCATGCGGCGGGTGAGCTGTATCAGCCCGGCCTTGCTGGCCCCATAGGAATAGGTTTCCTGCAGGCTGACCCCCACGCCGTCGATGGACGCTATATTGATTACCTTGGCGACACGGGTTTTGCCGGCCTTGAGCAACAACGGATGCAGCGCCTGTGTCAGGAAAAAAGGTGCCTTGAGGTTCAGGTCCACCACCTTGTCCCAGCCGCTTTCGGGGAACTCGTCGAACGGTGCGCCCCAGGCCGCGCCTGCGTTATTGACCAGGATGTCCAGCTGGTCCTCGCGTTCGGCAAATGCCGCAGCGAGTGCCTTGGCACCGTGCAGGGTAGACACATCGGCGGGAAGGGACAGGCAGGGCCCGAAAGCCGACAGTTCCTCCGCGGTTTTGTCACACGCCGCTGCCTTGCGCGCCGAGATATAGACCCGCGCGCCCTGGGCCAGGAAACCTTCGGCAATCATGCGGCCAATGCCACGCGAGCCGCCGGTGACAAGGGCCGTGCGGCCTTGCAGGGAAAAGAGATCCTTCATCGTCGTACTCCTGTGAAATTGCCTGTGAAGAAACAGCCCGGATACAAGCGGCTCAGCCGAAGGATTGTGCGGCCGCAAGCGCGCCCAAACGCATGCTGATGGCAAAAAATTCGGCCACCGTCTGCTCGACAATCTGCTGCGCCGACTTGATCTCGTCGATCAGGCCCGCCGTCTGGCCGGCCAGCGCCGGCGCCGCTTCCATATTGCCGCCGAAATACACCGCCTGCAAGCCCTTGAAGCTATCGGCGGGCATCGTACCCTGCTCATGGATCAGGCGCGTAAATTCAGACTTCAGGCTGCGGATGCACGGGCTGGACTTCTTGTTCAGCACCCAGGTGCCGGTCTCCTTGGCCGCGAGGATGGCGTTTTTGTAGTTTGCATGCACGGGGCTCTCGGTGCAACTCACGAAACGCGTGCCCATCTGTATGCCCTCGGCGCCACAGGCAAAGGCCGCCGCCATGCCGCGCCCGTCGCAAATACCGCCTGCGGCAATCAGGGGCACATCGACCCTGGCGCGTATCGCCTGCAGCAGCACCAGCGTGGACACTTCTTCCGGGTTTTTGAAACCGCCGCCCTCGGCGCCCTCCACCACCAGGCCGTCAATGCCAGCATCCACGCACTTGAGCGCCGTATCGACCGTCGGCACGGCGTGGTAGACCGTAATGCCCGCGTCCTTGAGCGGCCGTATGAACTTGGCCGGACTGCCGGCCGAGGTGGTCACGAACTTCACGCCCGAGGTACACACAAAACGCAACATGGCATCGTCGCTCAAGAAGCGGATCGGCAGGTTGACCCCAAACGGCAAGCCCAGCGCAACCATCCTGGTGATCTCGGCCTGGCAGTTGGCGGTCTCGCCAGACGAGGTTTCTATGACCCCCAGCGCCCCGGCGCGCGACACGGCCGAGGCCAGAGCGCTGCGGGCGATCCAACCCATGGGGGCCTGGACAATTGGAAATCGGGCCCCGGTATGGGCGAGAACACGGTTCATGGTGCTTGCGCTGTGGAGCGCTCGTAGAGGGGAGGCAAGGTTAGCGG
>JANLPN010000276.1:0-3940 GCA_031367285.1 Betaproteobacteria bacterium
ATCACGCCGCTACCCAGAGCGGCAAAGGTCTTGATGTCCGTCACGAACGACATTTCGGTTTTCCTTGCATATAAGTTATCCATACCGCTGCGCGCCACCCGCAGCCCATGAACGCTGGAGCCAAGCCGAGTGCACCCGCGGCTCCAAGCCTGCCTGCGCAGGCTGGGACGGGCCGAAGAGACCGGTGCCTCCGGCACGGGCACGACTCGGACGGTCTACACGAAGTGAGACCGGACAGACGGGGGGCTTCGTCACTTTAGCCACGCTGCTTCAACCCCATCTTCACGCGCCCTTCAGCCGGCGTCATGGGCCGCGCACCCATGCACTGGATCAGATTCACCACGCGGTCCACCAGCGAGCCATTGCTGGCCGGCACACCCTTGTCGAGCCAGAGGTTGTCCTCCAGGCCCACGCGCACATTGCCGCCCAGCAATATGGCCTGCGCCGCCATCGGCATCTGCATGCGCCCGATGCCAAAGCCGGCCCAGGTCACGCCAGCCGGCAGGTTGTCCACCATGGCTTTCATGGTGGTGGTGTCGGCCGGTGCGCCCCAGGGAATGCCCAGGCACAACTGGAACAGCGGGTCCTTCAGCAGGCCTTCCTTGATCATCTGGTTGGAGAACCACAGGTGGCCGGTGTCGAAGATTTCCAGCTCGGCCTTGACGCCAAGTTCGGTGATGCGTTTGGCGCCCACGCGCAACGCGGCCGGGGTGGACACATAGATCAGGTCGCCGTCGCCGAAATTCAGCGTGCCGCAGTCCAGCGTGCAGATATCGGGCAACAACTCCTCCACGTGCACCAGCCGCGTCAAGGGGCCTACCAGGTCGGTGGCGGGGCCGAATTCGAGTGGCTTTTCTCCGCCGCCGATTTCCAGGTCGCCGCCCATGCCGGCCGTGAGGTTGACGATGATGTCCACGCCGGTCTCGCGGATACGTTCCATCACCTCGCGGTACAGGGCCGGGTCGCGGCTGCCCTTGCCCGTTTGCGGGTCGCGCACATGGCAATGCACCACCGTGGCGCCGGCATTCGCCGCTTCCACGGCGGCCGCCGCAATCTGTTGGGGCGTGACGGGAACGGCCGGATTTTTGTCGGCCGTGTCGCCGGCCCCGGTCAATGCGCAGGTAATGATGATGTTGTGGTTCATGTGGTGTAGTCCGGTTCTTCGCTGTTCAATATTTGTTTGAGCTCTTCGAAATGCAGCTCAGAAAAGCGCGTTGGATAGTCGTTCCATTGCGCGCAGGCGGTGGCAGCCACCGCGTCGGGAAGCAGCGCCGGCGGCCGCCCCGTGGATAGCGCCAGCACCTGCAACTGCGCCGCCTTCTCCAGGTAATACAACTCGTCAAAGGCCTGCGCCACCGATTTGCCGACCACAATCACGCCGTGGTTGCCCATGAACAGCACGCTTTTGCCGGGGCCCAGCAAACGCGCCACGCGTTCGCCTTCAGACGCATCTAGCGCCATACCGCTGTAGTCGCGGTCGTAGGCAATGCGCTGGTAGAAGCGGCAGGCATTCTGGTCCAGCATCTGGAACTCGAAGTCCTTCAGGCAACACAGGGCCGTGGCATGCGGCATATGGGTGTGCAGGATGCAGCGCGCCTGCGGCAGGCGCTGGTGCAGCTCGGCATGCAGAAACCAGGCCGTGGGATCGGGCGCATTGTCACCTTGCAGGGCGTCGGGTTTGCCGGCGTCGAGCAGCAGCAATTCGCTGGCGCGCACGCGCGAAAAATGGCGCCCCACCGGGTTGAGCAGGAACTGTTTGCCATCCTCCGACACGGCGGCACTGAAATGGTTGGCAATCGACTCGTGCATGCCCAGCCGCGCCGCCCAGCGAAAGGCCACCGCCAGATCGATACGGGTTTGGGTTTCAGTGCGGGTGGCGGACATGCGGAATTGTCTCTTTGGCCGATGCACTGTAGCGCCCCGGCAAGGTCCCAGGGCGCACGGCTACGACCAACTGTTGACCGATGGCGACCTGCCCGCGTTTCAGCGGGCTGCACCTCGAATCCTCCGTCTACTGGAGAAATCGAATCAGCCTCCACGCCAGCTTGACGGGGTTCGCGCGAAGCTCGCACTCCCAAACAACCAGGCTGCGCCAGCCCTCATGGGTCAGTCTCTTTCGGACCTCGGCGTCACGCAAAACATTGCCCGTGAGCTTCTGGGACCAGAACCAGGCTCGGCTTGTCGGTTGCCGATAGGTGTCACAACTGTGCTGATGCCAGAAACAACCATGCATGAATATGACGCTCCGCCTGGAGGAGAAAACCAGGTCGGGCCGACCGGGCAGACGCCCGTCGTGAAGTCGGTAGCGATACCCCAAAGAGAAAACCAGCTTGCGCAGAGCGAGTTCGGGCTGGGTATCACGTGAGCGAATGCGCGTCATGCGTTCGCTGCGCTGCCGCTTGGTGAGAGGGTCGAGGCGCTTGCGCGCACTGATCCTCGCTTCAGGGTCCGCCAGACTCTTCATGGTTCGCATCCGGTCTGCCAACGTCCCACAGGCGTGTAGCCTGGCTCACCCGCTCACCGCCCAACTTCGAGTGGACGCAGAAGGCTCTTGCAGAGCTGCTGGTGATCAAGATAGAGGACTGCTTTGCCTTTCATACAGTTAGTGCCCAATCATTTGAGGATCCCGAAGAAACTCGCAGGGTAGAAAAGAGGCCATCGAAACACCAACCGATTGATTGACTCTTCGTCAGGCACACCGCATATTCGCACCTATGCCAAATGATGATCCGCATCTTTTCGATTTTGACCTCGACCTGGGTATTCGAGAGCAAGTTGTTAAAAAACTTGAGTTGAGTCCGGCGTATGAGTTGGCCCGTGACGTGGGGCCACGGGAAAGCGGCATCTACGCGCTTTATTTGAAGGATGCCCTGGTCTATGTCGGAAAGGCGTCGAAAGGAACAACCACAAGCAAGCGAACATTGCGCGCCCGGCTGAGTGAGCATGCAGGCAAACTCAGTGGGCGTGGAAATATCTCTTTGACCGACATGAAGTGCAGGTATCTGACATTCTCAAGTGAGTGGTGGGTGTTCGCGGCTGAATTTGCGCTCATAACTCACTACACCCCCGAATGGAACGCGAGTGGTTTCGGCAGCAAGACTCCTGGCAAAGGGCGCCCTGGCACTGATCGTGTCAGTCGATGGAACGAAAAATACCCGAAACTTTAGGTCTCAGCCGCCTTCGCACTTGTCCAACATCTGCCAGGGGCGGCTTAGATTCCGTTCTATGCGGCCTTTGCACGCCGCGTGGCGCTCTTGACCTGCTTCGCTATCCATTCACCCGCGAAGCTGGAGAGTTGCACCGGGACGGCGTTACCAAGCTGCCTCATGGATTCCGACCACGATCCCGGAAACTCGAAGTCGTCGGGCAGACCTTGCAGCCGCGCTGCCTCGCGAACGCTGAAATACCGCACCGTACCGTCTTGCCGCAGCAGCATGTTCTCGCCACCAGGTACGCCGTGCACACCCGCCTTCAGGGCCTTGGCCGGTTCATCGATCGGGCTGCCGGTATGCCCTGGATAGGCACGGGCACCGGCCTGAGGATGGTGGTTGGAAGTGCCATGACGGATGGCAGGTTCGCCGAGACCGGCGAACGCGTCGCGACAGGTGCACCAAGGCCGTCTGGTTGGAGAAAAAAGCGTGTCGCTCAACTTCCCCATCATGTTGCGTTCATGCCCTGGAATCATGTCGTCGCTGGGTCTAGGTAGGCCGTGCCGCTCCCAATACTCTCCAGAGATCCACTTCTCCCAAACCAGCCTCTCCTGCGAATGCGTAGGCTTCGGGAATACCGGCGCCGCCGAAAAAATGTCTTTGCGAAAACCGACGAACAAGACGCGGTTGCGCTTCTGCGGCGCGCCATAGTCCGCCGCATTGACCGGTACCACCTGCAGGTGGTACCGCGCGCTTTCTCGATGGGATTCAAGACGCGCCAGATGTGACTC
>JANLPN010000307.1:0-14987 GCA_031367285.1 Betaproteobacteria bacterium
CAGCAGCAGGTCTTCACCGGCCAGCACCTGCAGTTTTCCCTGCGCAATCACTGCCAGCGTTTTGCCCATATCGCCGCCGCAATCCTTGATCGCCTGGATGCGCGGGTGGTGCGCGAGCTCCAGCAGCGTCTGCCGCTCCAGGTGCACGCCGGTGCGGTACGGTATGTCGTAGATAACCACCGGAGCCGGTGCAGCATCCGCAATCGCGCCAAACCACTGCAACAAGCCCGCCTGCGATGGCCGGATGTAGGGGGGTGGAGGCACCAGTAAACCCGCCAAAGGGTAGGCGGCGAGCTTCTGCACCCAGGCCAGGGTCTGCGGGAGATGGTAGCCCGAGATTCCCATCAACACAGGCAGGCCGGGCGCGGCTTCCAGGGCAGTGGCCAGCACCACGAACTGCTCGGCCCTCTCCAGCGCCGCTGCTTCACCCGTCGAGCCGCAGACCACGATGCCCTTGACGCCATCGGCATGCAGCCGTTTGACCAAAACAGAAATAGCCTGGGTATCCACCTTGCCGTCGTGAAAAGGCGTGACCAGGGGAATCCACAAGCCTGAAAAATCGGTATCCGTAAACACAATGGGCTCCAATCCGCGAACATGACCGATGGATAAACCGTCCAACGGATGCGCGGCGGATACCAACAGTGGGTGTCAGGCAGTTCCATCGCTCATCTGAGGACGGAACCGCAGCTCCGGTCAGATGAGCCTGGGTTTTTTGGATTTGCCGCCGGCTGCGCCACACGAGTCCGCACCGCTGCGCGGCAGCGGGTCGAGGCGATGTGAAGCAATGGCGGGCATGGCTGCATCTTAACCGCAAGTACCGGCCCTTCGAGGCGCGAAAGACGGTGCCACAATTGCGTAATGAACTTGCCACGCGTGGTGATCCAGACCGCCGATTTCAATCTGGCTGACGAGATAGCGTCGCTACGCGCCAATGACAAACGCGTGGGTGCCGTGTGCAGTTTTGTGGGCACCGTGCGTGACCGCAACGATGGCGCTGCGGTGCAGACGCTGGAGCTGGAGCATTACCCGGGCATGACCGAGAAGGCCATAGAAACCATGCTCGACGACGCCCACCGCCGCTTCGACATTTATGCGGCCCGGGTTGTGCACCGGGTCGGCCTGTTGCAGCCGCCGGATCAGATCGTACTCGTGGCCGTCACCTCAGCACACCGCGGCCAGAGTTTTCAGGCCTGCGAGTTCCTGATGGACTACCTCAAGACCCAGGCGCCATTCTGGAAAAAAGAACAGACGCCGGGCGGCGCGCGCTGGGTCGACGCCAGGATTGCGGATGACGTTGCGCTGGAACGTTGGGGAATCACCGCCTCGAATGGCTCCTGATGTTTGCGGCGGCTGTTGGCCGCTGCGTGTACCTTATCCGCCACACCACCTCCAGGATGCCTGCACTTGGCTGCAAGCCGGCGCAAGTTGGCTCAGGCGCTACCCCATACTTCCTGGGCGGTTTCCACCACCAGTTGCAGCTTGGCGCGCTGTGCTTCCACCGCTATGTCGTTGCCGTGCACCGTGCTTGAGAAACCGCATTGCGGCGACAGCGCAAGCTGTTCGATGGGCGCATACCGCGCCGCCTCGTCGATACGGCGCTTGAGATCGTCCTTGGATTCCAGTGCGCCAAATTTCGTAGTCACCAGCCCGAGCACCACGGTCTTTCCTTTGCCCAAGTAACGCAGAGGTTTGAAATCACCGCTGCGGTCGTTGTCGTACTCCATGAAGTAGGCGTCCAGGTTCATTTCCTTGAGCAGCGCTTCCGCTACCGGCTCATAGTTGCCGGATGCTGCATGGGTGCTCTTGAAATTGCCGCGGCACAGGTGCATGGCCAGCAGCATGCCTGCGGGTTTTTGAGCCACCACCAGGTTGATGAATTTTGCGTAGCGATGCGGCAACTCATTGGGGTCGTCGCCGCGCGAACGTGCCGCCTCGCGCATTTTTTCGTCGCACAGGTAGGCCAGGTTGGTGTCATCCATCTGCACATAGGTGCAACCGGCGGCGGCCAGTGAACGCAACTCGTCCCCATACGCATTGGCCACGTCCTGGTAGAAATCCGGGTCCAGCTCCGGGTAATGCTGCTTGCTTATACCGGCGCGTCCGCCGCGGAAATGCAGCATGGTAGGCGAGGGGATGGTTACCTTGGGTGTATTGCCGGCGGATACCCGTGACTTCAGGTACTGGAAGTCTGCCAGCTGGATATCCTTGACGTGGCGTACCTTGTCTATGACTTTCATGACCGGCGGCGCAAGTTCCTGCGAGCCGTCGGCCCGGATAAAGGTCACTGGTATGTCGGTCTTCACCCCACCAACCTGCTCCAGGAAATCGATATGGAAATAGGTGCGGCGGAATTCGCCGTCGGTCACGCTTTTCAGCCCAACGTCTTCCTGGAACTTGACGATCTCGGCGATGGCCTTGTCTTCCACCAGGCGCAGTTGCTCCGACGTGATGGTGCCGTTGGCCTTTTGCTCACGCGCGTCAAGCAGGTATTTGGGGCGCAGGAAACTGCCGACATGGTCATAGCGGGCGGGAAGCTGGGTCATGGGAACCTCGGGAAGACGTGGAACGACTACTATGGTAGTTCATAAATTACGGTCTGCTGGATACAGAAATCTAGTAAAAACCCGCATTAAGCGCCAAAAAGTTGATTTTTCGCATTTTATGTATACACTAGGTATCCATGAGTAGTAGCAAACAGCTTTTCCCTTTGAACGCGTGGTATGCAGCCGCTTACGACGTAGAGGTTGGCCGCACCCTGCTGGCACGCACCGTCTGCAACCTGAAAATGGTGCTTTTCCGTACCTTGGATGGAGATGCGGCGGCGCTGGAAGACGCGTGTTGGCATAGGCTGATGCCGCTGTCTCTGGGTCATCTGGAGGGAGATGAACTTACTTGCGGCTACCACGGACTGGTCTACAACACGCAGGGGCGCTGCACCCACATGCCCAGTCAGGAAACGCTGAATCCTTCGGCCTGCGTACGCAGCTTTCCGGTGCTGCAAAAGCACCGTTTTGTCTGGGTCTGGCCGGGCGACCCTGCCAAGGCAGACCCCGCGCTGGTGCCCGACATGCACTGGAACGATGACCCGGCCTGGGCCGGCGACGGCAAGCTGATCACCGTGAAGTGCGACTACCGTCTGGTGGTGGACAACCTGATGGACCTGACCCACGAGACCTTTGTACACGGCTCCAGCATTGGCAACAGGGAAGTGGCCGAGGCGCCATTCGTGGCCACCCATGGCGACCGTTTCGCGACCGTCACGCGCTGGATGGAAAATATCGACGCGCCCCCGTTCTGGGCCGGCCAATTGCGGCAGGCACGCGGTTACCAGGGCAAGGTGGACCGCTGGCAGATCATCCGTTTTGAAGCGCCGTGTACGGTAACGATCGACGTCGGCGTGGCGGAGGCGGGAACCGGGGCGCCTCCCGCGAAAGATGCCTCGAGCGCGGGCGACCGCAGCAAAGGTGTCAACGGTTTCGTACTCAACACCATCACGCCCGAGACCAATGGCAGCTGCCATTACTTTTGGGCCTTCGCACGCAACTACTGTCTGGGCGAGCAACGCCTCACGCACCAGTTGCGCGAAGGCGTGGCAAGCATTTTTCGGGAAGACGAAAAGGTGCTCGAAGCACAGCAGCTGGCCATGGACGACCATCCAGACCACAGCTTCTACAACCTCAACATCGACGCAGGCTCGATGTGGGCACGGCGCTTCATCGACAAGATGGTGGCGCTGGAGGCACCCACCGCGACGCGTATCGCCATCCAGCGTGCCGCCTGAAGGCATGTTGAAAAACCCCGGCATGGCTGACGCCCCAGGTTCTGCCGTTGCAGCGGTTCCAGAGCCGGCGACTTCGCAGGCGGTACGTGCGCAACTGCGCCTGCGCGAGATGATTCTGGCCGGGCAACTGCCGGGTGGCGCACGGATCGCCGAACTGGCCATTGTGGAATTGCTCGGTGTGTCGCGTACACCGATACGCGCCGCCCTGATGCGCCTGGAACAGGAGGGCCTGCTGGAAGCGCTGCCCAACGGGGGTTATGCGGTACGGATTTTTTCCGAACGGGACGTGTCCGAGGCCATCGAGCTGCGCGGTACGCTGGAGGGCCTGTGTGCCCGGCTGGCGGCCGAACGCGGGGCGCCGCCGGTCGTAATCAACGAGGCGCGCGTCTGCCTGCACGAGATCGATACCGTGGTCGGCCGCCCCGCGCTGGACGACGAGGCTTTCTCGCATTACGTGGCGCTGAACGAAAAATTCCATGCCTTGCTGGCCGAGATGGCCGGCAGCGACGTCATCGGGAAGGAACTTGCGCGGGTCTCGGGCCTGCCATTTGCGTCGGCGTCGGGCTTCGTGATAACACAGGCCAACTCGCCGCATGCGCGCGACATGCTGATGGTGGCGCAGGACCAGCATTGGCAGGTGCTGGACGCGATAGAACATCGCGAAGGCACGCGTGCCGAAAGCCTGATGCGGGAACATTCGCGTATTGCACAGCGCAATCTGCGCGAAGCGGTACAAAGCCAGCGCGCCGACCGCATGCCGGGCGTGCGGCTGATACGCAAACGCAGCTGACTACGACGCCGGTCCCAAAACACCCTTCACCATGCGAAGCTCCCAATCCTGGCTCGACGCCACCGTGCTGGCCACACGTGACCTGACACCGACCGTGCGCGAGCTCAGCCTGCAGCCGGCCGGGCCGGTGGTGGCGCATGCGCCGGGCAGCCACTTGCAACTGCAAATAGGGGTGAACGGCAAGCTGCATACCCGTTCCTATTCGCTGGTGGGGCCACCCGAGCCGCAGGCCTACCGCATAGCCATCAAGCGGCTGGATGCGGGCCGCGGTGGTTCGCTGGCCATGTGGCGCCTTGTCGCCGGAGACCGGTTGCGCATCACCGAGCCGCAGAACCATTTTCCGCTGGACCTGAATGCGCCGGCCTATCTGCTGGTAGCCGGCGGGATCGGCATCACGCCCTTGCTGCACATGGCGCAGATGCTGGCGCGCCGCAAGGCGCTGGAACCACAGGCGCTGCGTTTGGTGTACGCCGCCCGTGGCGACGAAGAATTGGCCTACTCACAAGAGTTGCGCGATGCCCTGGGTGAACGCGTCCATACCGTCGTATCGCAGCGTGGTCAAAGAATTGATTTCGAGCACGAGATCGCGGCCTTGCGGCCGGGCGCGCAGATGCTGGTGTGTGGCCCGGTGACCATGCTCGACGCGGCCAGGCGGGCCTGGACCGCAGCCGGCCGGCCGATGGCGGACCTGCGTTACGAGACCTTCGGGTCGAGCGGTCGTTTCGCCCCGCAATCTTTCCGGGTGCTGGTACCGCGCCACCAACTCGACATCCTGGTACCGGCCGATTGCAGTCTGCTGGATGCGCTGGATGCTGCCGGTGTACAGACCATTTCCGATTGCAAACGCGGCGAATGCGGCTTGTGCGCGATGGACGTACTCGAGGTCAAGGGCGAAATCGACCACCGTGACGTGTTCCTGAGCGACACGGAGAAACAGCAGGATACGCGGATCTGCACCTGCGTGTCGCGCGTGGTGGGTGAAATCACGCTGGATTCCTCCTACCGCCCGGATACCTGAGCCACGCATTGCGCACCACTATTAACCCCTACCGGAGACAACTATGGCAATCAACAAACGGACTTTTCTTTACGCCGCGGCCGCAGCCGCGCTGGGTGCCAAAACCAATCTGGCGCGTGCGCAAGCCAGACCCTTCAAGATCGGTCTGCTGTTGCCCATGACCGGGCCGTTCGGCTCGACCGGGCGGCAGATCGAGAATGGGGTCAACCTGTACATGGCCCAGTTCGGCAACAAGGTCGCGGGACGGACCGTGGAGATCATCCTCAAGGACGACACCGGCTTGCCCGACGTTACCAAGCGGCTGGCGCAAGAGCTGGTGGTCAATGACAAGGTGGACGTGCTGGCAGGCTTCGGCCTGACGCCGCTGGCCCTGTCCACCGCACCGATAGCGACCCAGTCCAAGACGCCCATGGTGGTCATGGCCGCGGCCACTTCCATCATCACCGAGGCCTCGCCCTACATCGTGCGTACCAGCATGACCTTGCCGCAGGTGACTCTGGGCGTAGCCGAATGGGCGCCCAAGAACAATATCCGCAAAGTGGTCAGCCTGGTGACCGACTACGGCCCCGGCATGGATGCCGAAAAAACATTCCGCGAGCGTTTTACGCTCAACGGCGGGCAAATTCTGGCCGAGTTGCGTGTGCCCTTGCGCAACCCTGACTACGCGCCATTTCTGCAAAAGGTGCGCGACCTAAAGCCCGACGCCTTGTTTGTGTTCGTGCCCGCCGGTGCCGGTACGGCCCTGCTTAAGCAGTTTGCCGAGCGCGGCCTGGACAAGGCCGGCATCAAACTGATAGGCGAGGGCAGTGTGGCGGACGACGAAATCCTCAACGACATGGGGGATGTGGCGCTGGGCCTGGTGACCTCCCATCCCTATTCGGTCTCTCACAACTCGCCGGCCAACAAGAAGTTTGTCGAAGCCTTCATGAAACAGAGCAAGGGCGTGCGGCCCAACTTTTTCGGTGTCGCAGCCTACGACGGCATGCGTGTCATCTACGAAGCCGTGAAGGCCACCAAAGGCACGGGAGATGGCGCGGCCCTGGTCAATGCCATGAAGGGTCAGATTTTCGAGAGCCCGCGCGGCCCCATCTACATCGATGCCCAGACGCGGGACATCGTACAGAACGTGTACATCCGCCGTGTGGAGCGTGTGAACGGCCAGCTCTACAACATGGAGTTCGACGTACTCAAGGACGTCAAGGACCCGGCCAAGACCGGCAAATAAGGCCGGCGCATCAGACCGGGTTATCCATGCCGGAGTGTTATAGCAACTAGGCGGAAATTGAGCTTGCGCATGCAGGCGCTTCCCACCATCATCCACCCTGAGCAAACTCAGGAGACACGCATGAAAAAAAGACGGTTCCTCACTGCCACCGCCTTGGCCATAGGCATCCTCGCATCCGGCAGCCTGCTGGCACAGGACAACAAGTTCAGGATCGGCCTGATTCTTCCCATGACCGGGCCGTTTGCTTCCACCGGCAAGCAGATCGAGGCCGCGGCGCGCCTGTACATGGCGCAAAACGGCGACAAGGTCGGCGGCAAGACCGTGGAGCTGATCGTCAAGGACGACGCGGGAACACCCGATACCACCAAACGTATTGCGCAGGAACTGGTGGTCAACGACAAGGTCAATGTACTGGCTGGTTTCGGCCTGACGCCGCTGGCATTGGCGACCGCGCCGATTGCCACCCAGTCCAAGACACCGCTGGTGGTGATGGCAGCCGCCACGTCGAGCATTACGCAGGCTTCCCCCTACATCATCCGCACCAGCTTCACCTTGCCGCAGGCGTCCGTCAGCATGGCCGACTGGGCAGCCAAGAACGGCCTGAAGAAAGTCGTCACCCTGGTCTCCGACTATGGCCCGGGCCTGGACGCCGAGAAGTTTTTCAAGGATCGTCTGATGTTCAATGGCGGAGTGGTGCCTGACAGCCTGCGCGTGCCGCTGCGCAATCCCGACTTCGCACCGTTCCTGCAGAAAGTGCGGGACATCAAGCCCGATGCCGTGTTTGCGTTTGTGCCGTCCGGCGCGGGCTCGGCGCTGATGAAGCAGTTTGCCGAACGCGGCCTCGACAAGGCCGGCATCAAGCTGATCGGTACCGGCGACGTGACCGATGACGACATACTCAACGGCATGGGTGACGTGGCTATGGGCGTGGTGACCACGCACCACTACTCCACCGCCCACCCTTCGGCCGTGAACAAGAAGTTCGTCGATGCCTTCACCAAGGCCAACCCTGGTTTGCGCCCCAACTTCATGGCGGTGGGCGGTTACGACGGCATGCGCGTGATCTACGAAGCGGCCAAGGCCACCAAGGGCGGTGCCGCGGGTGGTGACGCCTTGCTGGCGGCCATGAAGGGCCAGATTTTCGAGAGCCCGCGCGGCCCCATGTTCATCGACGCGCAAACCCGTGACGTGGTGCACAACATGTACATCCGCAAGGTCGAGAAGAAGGACGGCCAGCTCTACAACATCGAATTCGACACCATCAAGGACGTCAAGGATCCGGGCAAGGAAAAGTGACGCCGCGCGGCTGCCAATCCGGTACGGGTAAGCGATGTTGACCATCCTGTTTGACGGTATTGCCTACGGCATGTTGCTGTTTGTGCTGGCCGTGGGTCTGGCCGTGACCATGGGTTTGATGAACTTCATCAACCTGGCGCACGGGGCATTTGCCATGGCCGGTGGCTACCTCACGGTGGTGTTGATGCAGCGTTTCAATATGCCGTTTTTGTGGTGCCTGCCTTTGGCGTTCCTGTTCTCGGCTGCCCTGGGCGCGCTGCTGGAGCGGACTCTGTACCGGCCCATGTATGCCAAGCCGCATCTGGACCAGGTGTTGTTCTCCATCGGCCTGACCTTCATGGCGGTTGCAGGCACCGATTACTTCCTGGGCTCCACGCAGCAGATCATCCAGCTGCCGGACTGGTTGCGTGGCCGCACCGAACTCGGCAGCGGCGCCTGGACGCTGGGCATGGGGCACTACCGGCTGTTCATCATCGCGGTGTGCGCGGCCTTGACGGTGGCGCTGCAATATGCGCTGGCGCGCACGCGTTTTGGCAGCCGCCTGCGTGCCGCGGTCGATGACCAGCGCGTGGCGGCCGGTCTGGGTATCAACGTCAACATCGTGTTCCTTGCCACTTTCGCGGTTGGTTCCGGGCTGGCCGGTCTTGGAGGCGCACTGGGCGCCGAAGTGCTGGGGCTGGACCCGACTTTTCCGCTCAAGTTCATGGTCTATTTCCTGATCGTGGTGGCCGTGGGAGGTACCTCGTCCATCACCGGCCCCTTGCTGGCGGCCTTGCTGCTGGGCATCGCCGACGTGGCGGGCAAATACTACATACCCAAACTCGGCGCATTTGTGGTGTACAGCCTCATGATCGCCATCCTGATCTGGCGCCCGCAAGGCCTGTTTATCCGCAAGGGCGCCAAATGAAAACCACGGCCCACGAAGCGTTGCGTGCCCTGTCACGCCCCAAGGCCTGGGAGCCGGTGTTGTGGCTGCTTGCGTTTGCCGCCCCGCTGGCCCTGAGCCGCCACGCGTTGATGATCAACGAGATCGTCATATTCGCGCTGTTCGCCATCTCGCTGGACCTGATTCTGGGCTACACCGGCATCGTGTCGCTCGGGCACGCGGCGTTTTTCGGCATGGGCGCCTACGCGGCCGCGCTGTTTGCCAAGCTGGTGCATCCCGACCCGATACTCGGCCTGGTGTTTGCGATGGCGGTGTCCACGGGTTTGGGGGCCGTCTGCAGCCTCACCATCATGCGCGGCACCGACCTCACGCGCCTGATGGTCACGCTGGGCATGGCCCTGATCCTGATGGAACTGGCCAACAAACTCGACTGGTTGACCGGAGGTGCCGACGGTTTGCAGGGCGTTGTCATGGCGCCGGTGCTGGGCCGCTTCGAATTCGGCCTGTCCGGCACCACGGCCGTGTATTACTCGCTGTGTGTGACGCTGCTGCTGTTTCTGCTGGTGCGCCGGCTGGTGTTTTCGCCCTACGGCGCCACGTTGATGGCGGTGCGCGACAACCGGTTGCGCGCCATGGCCATCGGTATACCGGTCAGCGCGCGTTTGTCCACCATCTACACCATAGCGGCGGCCATCGCCGGTGCATCCGGCGCCCTGCTGGCGCAGACCACCGGCTTCGCGTCATTGGACGTATTTGAATTCCACCGTTCGGCGGATGTGATGCTGCTGCTGGTGATCGGCGGCACCGGCTGGCTGTACGGCGGCATTGCGGGGGCGGTGGTGTTCAAGATCATGTACGACCTGTTGTCCTCGGTCACCCCGCAGTACTGGACCTTCTGGATCGGCCTGTTCCTGGTGGTGCTGGTGATGGTCGGACGCCAACGCCTGATGCGCCCCTGGACCTGGATGCGGAAATGAGCCCCCTTGCGTGCCTCGGCGCAGCTCGTCCCAGCGCTTGTCACTTCCCCGGGGTCGGCGATAGCCGAGTCCGCAAGTACTGCGCTGCCCCCCGAGGGAGCGCATTTTGCCTTGGGGCGGCTCGGCGGCAAAACCATGACTAATCCCACTGTGCTGGCCGCGCATGGCCTGGTCAAGCGTTTTGGCGGTATCACGGCCACCGACAAGGTGACGCTGGAGCTAAAACGTGGCGCGCGCCACGCGCTCATCGGCCCCAACGGCGCCGGCAAGACCACATTGGTGAACCTGCTGACCGGTGTGCTGGACCCTACCGAAGGCAGCATCACGCTGCTGGGTGAGGACATCACCCGCCTGGCGCCGCACCAGCGCGTACGGCGGGGCCTGGTGCGCACGTTCCAGATCAACCAGCTGTTCAACTCGATGACGCCGCTGCAGACCCTGGCCATGGTGATTTCGCAGCGCGACGGGCTGGGTGCCAGCTGGTGGCAGACCCTGGGAAAGAGCGCCGACATCAGCGCGCGATGCGACCACCTGCTGGAGCAGTTCCACCTCACCGACGTGATGCACCAGCGCACCGAGCTGCTGGCCTACGGCAAACGCCGGCTGCTCGAGATCGCCATTGCGCTGGCCTGCCAGCCCAGCGTATTGCTGCTCGACGAACCCGTTGCCGGCGTGCCCGCTGGAGAGCGCGAAGAACTGCTGCAGACCGTGGCAGCCCTGCCGGCCGACGTGTCAGTATTGCTGATAGAACACGATATGGACCTGGTGTTCAGTTTTGCCACGCGTATGACGGTGATGGTGAACGGCGCTGTATTGACCGAAGGCGACCCCCAAACCATAGCCAACGACCCCAGGGTCAAGGCGGTATACCTTGGCACCGGCGAGGAGCACGCCCATGACTGAGCTGCTCAAGGTCGAAGGCCTGAGTGCCGGCTACGGCGAAGCGGTGGTGCTGCACGACGTATCGCTGTCCCTGGACGAAGGCTGCACGCTGGCTTTGCTGGGGCGCAACGGCACCGGCAAAACCACGCTGATCAACACGCTGGCCGGTGCGACGCGCCTGCATGGCGGGCGCATATCGATGGGCGGCGCGGTGTTGCACAGCCTGCCTTCGCACCTGCGGGCCGCGGCGGGAATCGGCTGGGTGCCGCAGGAGCGCAATATCTTCAAGTCGCTGACCGTACATGAGAACCTGACAGCGGTGCAACGCGCCGGCCGGGCCGACGCCGCAGGCAGGGCCTGGGACCCGCAGCGGGTGTACGAGATGTTCCCGCGCCTGGCGGAACGCAAATCCAACCTCGGCACCCAGCTCTCGGGCGGCGAGCAGCAAATGCTCGCCGTGGGGCGTGCGCTGGTGCTCAATCCACGCCTGCTGCTGCTCGATGAGCCGCTCGAAGGCCTGGCGCCCATCATCGTGGAAGAGTTGCTGCGTGCGATACGGCGCATCACGCGCGAGGAGGGCTTGAGTGCCATCATCGTCGAGCAGCACCCCCAGGCCATACTGGCCATCTCGGACACCGTGGCGGTGCTGGACCGGGGCACCGTAGTACATTCCGGCACGGCCAGCGAATTAAGTGTCCAGCCCGAATTGCTGGATCGTTTGCTGGGGGTTGCGCGTTAAGGCCGTTGCCTCCGGCAACGGCACGAACATAAAACCCGGGGCAGCCCGGGGTTTTTTCAGGAGACACAAGGTGCGCAACAAGATTCCCCGGGCCCTGCTGGCTGCCGTACTTTTCGCGGGGTGCCTGCTGGCCTCACGGGCCATGGCGCAAACCTGGCCCAACCAGACCATTCGCCTGATTGTTCCGTTTACCGCAGGTACCGGCATGGACACCATTGCGCGCGCCGTGTCGCCAAAACTGAGCGAGCGCCTGGGCCAACCGGTGGTGGTGCAGAACGTGCCCGGCGCCAGCGGCAATATCGGTACCGACATGGTCGCCAAGGCCAGCCCGGACGGCTACACGCTGTTGGTAGGCGCCAATACCATGCTGATGGCGTCGCAGCTCTACAAGCAGGTGCCCTTCGATCCGATCAAGGACTTCTCCTCGGTGTCCATGGCGGCCTACGGCACGCTGATGCTGGTGGCTAACCCGAAGACAAACATCAAGACCATGCAGGAGCTGATCGCGCGCGCCAAAGCGCGACCCGGTGCCATCACCTATGGCTCGCCGGGTATAGGCACGCCGCACCACATGGCGATGGAACTGTTCAAGGCCCAGTCCCAAGTGTTCATGCTGCATGTGCCTTACCGCGGCACGGCCGGCTACACCCAGGACCTGTTGTCGGGCGAGATCAACGTGGGTTTTCTGCCGGTGCATATCGCCCAGGGTTTTGTGGCCACGGGCAAACTCAATGCGCTGGCCGTAGGCAGTCCCAAACGCCACCCGATTGCGCCTACCGTAGCCACGATAGAAGAACTGGGCGGCAAGGGCGTGGATGTGGACATGTGGTACGCGTTTTTCGCGCCGGGCAAGACGCCTGCCGCCGTGGTCACCCGCCTGAACACCGAAATCGCCGCCATCCTCAAGTTGCCGGAGGTGCGTGATGCCTTGGGGCGCGCCGGCATGGACCCGAGCGCCTCGTCACCCGAAGAACTCAGCGCCGTGGTCAACAAGGACTACCCGCGCTGGGGTTCGGTGATCAAGCGCAACGGCATCAGCGCCGAATAAAGCGTTGCAAGCGAGTACGTAGCTAGGGCTGAGCTGCCGCGGACTGCCCGTGTCGCGCCGGTCAGTTCAGATAACCCGGTTTGTCGGGGCTGGCAATGGCGTCTGGCGACGCGGCGAGTGCTGGGGCGCCTTCGGTCACCTCGAGCCACTGCGACTGCTGGATGGCTCTTCCCAGCAAATGCACAAAGGCTTGCACCAGTTGATCGGACAGCGCCATCTGGAAGTTGCGGGGACTCGCTCCGCTTGCGAGTTTCTCGGCGAAATGCATGCGTAGCTGGCCGTTGCTGAGGGTGGCAAGGTTGACCTCGGTCACCAGCAGCGGCGGCTTGAACAGCGGCACGCTGGTCTCAGACACTTTGTAAGGCGTGGCGAAATCGGCACCCTGCAGTGTTTCGACCTGCTGGAACTGGGCCACCGCCTTTTTGGCCAGGTCGTCCATCGCGGCCAGGTGCCCTGGCGCCAGGCCACCGCGTTTGGCCGCCTGCTCCGTCACCACTTTGGTGATCAGGGGCGACACGCCCAATGCGACCCGGCGTGTAAACCAGAACTGCAACTCCTGGCCCTCTTTGGTGTTGACACGCGCCAGCAGACGGTCCTGTTCCGGCACATAGGCAATCGAGAGCTGGTGCACGTTCATGGGTTTGATTTTAGTCAAGCCGGCAAGGGTCCGTGCCCCGGGACTGACCTTGAAAAGGCAACCATTCGCCCAAAGTGGGAATGAATCTGGAGATCCCTCTATGCGAATCGACAAACTCACCACCAAATTTCAGGAAGCCCTGGGCGAAGCCCAGACCCTTGCCCTGGGCAATGACCACGCCTACATCGAACCGTCCCACGTGCTGGTGGCGATGCTGCGCCAGGAAGAAGGCCCCAAGGCCTTGTTGCAACGCGCCGGCGTCCATATTGCCGGCCTGCTTGCAGGTGCGGAGACCGCCATGAAGAAGCTGCCCCAGGTGCAGGGCCATGAGCAGGTGCAGGTCGGCCGCGACATGGTGAGCTTGCTGCAGGCGGCGGAGAAAGAATCCATCAAGCGCGGCGACCAGTTCGTGGCGGGCGAATTGTTCCTGCTGGCCGTGGCCGACAGCAAACTCGACATCGGAAAAATAGCACGCGAAAACGGCCTCACGCGCAAGTCGCTGGAAGTGGCCATCGAGGCCGTGCGGGGCGGCCAGAACGTGGACAACGCCGACGCCGAGGACCAGCGCGAGTCGCTCAAGAAATACTGCATCGACCTGACCGAACGCGCGCGCGCCGGCAAGCTCGACCCGGTGATTGGCCGCGACGACGAAATCCGCCGTGCCATACAGGTGCTGCAGCGCCGTACCAAGAACAACCCGGTGCTGATCGGCGAACCCGGCGTGGGCAAGACCGCCATCGTGGAAGGCCTGGCCCAGCGCATCGTGGCCGGTGAAGTGCCGGAGTCGCTCAAAGGCAAACGTGTCTTGTCGCTGGACATGGCGTCCCTGCTGGCGGGAGCCAAGTTCCGCGGCGAGTTTGAAGAGCGCTTGAAAAACGTGCTCAAGGACCTGGCCAAGGACGAAGGCCAGACGATAGTGTTCATCGACGAGCTGCACACCATGGTGGGCGCCGGCAAGGCCGAAGGCGCGATGGACGCCGGCAACATGCTCAAGCCTGCGCTGGCGCGCGGCGAGCTGCATTGCGTGGGCGCCACCACGCTCGACGAATACCGCAAATACATCGAGAAAGACGCGGCGCTGGAGCGTCGCTTCCAGAAAATACTGGTGGGTGAACCGAGCGTGGAAGCCACCATCGCCATACTGCGCGGCCTGCAGGAAAAATACGAGGTGCACCATGGCGTGGACATCACCGACCCGGCCATCGTGGCCGCGGCGGAACTCAGCCACCGCTATATCACTGACCGCTTCCTGCCCGACAAGGCAATCGACCTGATCGACGAAGCGGCGGCCAAGATCAAGATCGAGATCGACTCCAAGCCCGAGGTGATGGACAAACTCGACAGGCGCCTGATCCAGTTGCAGATTGAACGCGAGTCGGTGCGCCGCGAGAAGGACGAAGCGTCGAGGAAACGGTTCGACTTGCTCGAAGAAGAGATTGCCAAGCTGCAAAAAGAAATCGCCGACATGGACGAGATCTGGAAGGCGGAAAAAGCCCAGGCACAAGGCAGCGCGCAGGTGCGCGAGGCAATCGACAAGCTGCGCCAGCAAATTGAGGAACTGACTCGCAAGGGCGACTACAACAAGGTCGCGGAGCTGCAATACGGCAAGTTGCCCGAGCTGGAAAAGCAGCTCAAGGATGCCCAGGCCGTGGAAGCCAAAAAGGGCCCGGGTACGGCACCCCGCTTGCTGCGCACACAGGTGGGC
>JANLPN010000360.1:0-3576 GCA_031367285.1 Betaproteobacteria bacterium
GCCGGGCTTGCCGAGTACGACCAGATGGAAGGCATCGCTTGGCGATGGCAAAGCATTGACGGGGCCATGTTCAAGGCTCCATTGGCACAAGAGGCGGTCGGGCGCAACCCGACTGATCGGGGAAAAAAAGGGGAGCAAGCGCCACCTGCTGGTGGACGGCCGTGGCGTCCCGTTGTCGCTCGTCGTGACCGGGGCCAATGAGCATGATGTCACGCAACTCGACCAAGTGCTCAGTGCCATCGCGGTCAAGCGCAAGACGCCGAGCACGCGGCGCAGCAAACACCTGTGCGCCGATGCCGGATACCGTGGTCGGCTTGCCCTGGCTATCATCGAATCGCACGGTTACATCCCCCACGTCGTTGATCGCGGCAAGGAGGCTGCTGCCAAGCGGCGCGACCCCACCAAGAAAGCCCGGCGCTGGGTGGTCGAGGTCTGCCACAGCTGGTTCAATCGATTCCGCAAGCTGCTGGTGCGATACGAGAAACTCGAACGCAGCTTTGTCGCGCTCAACCACATAGCTGCAGCCATCATCGCGTTCCGCAAAGTGACGCTCAAGGTAAACATAATTTACGGATAGGTTCTAAGTCCGAGCTTGCTCCAGTGGAGCCCTGTTCTTGTTGCCGCGCCGGATCTCAATTTAGGCAGTTGCCTGCAGATTGCCTGCAACACCCATAAAAGAAAGAAGCCCGCTACGTTTTAGATAGCGGGCTTTCCTTGACTGACTTGGTGCCGGAGAGATGAATCGAACACCCGACCTTCTCATTACGAATGAGCTGCTCTACCAACTGAGCTACTCCGGCGAAGTCGCGGATTATAGCCCGGAGGTTTGGTCAGATTGCCAGCGCGCGGCTCACTACTTCGCGCACGTCGTTGCTTAAATCCGTCTTGGCCGCCACCCGCATGATGGCTTCCCGGGCGGCGCTGCGGTAGGGCTCGGCGAGCCGGCTCCAGCGGTCCAGGGCGCGGGCCAGGCGCGCGGCCACCTGCGGGTTGAAGGCGTCGATCTCGATCACGCGTTCGCTCCAGAATACGTAGCCCGCGGCGTCCGGGCGATGGAAGGCCCCGGGGTTGGCGCTGCAGTAGCTGAATAACACGCTGCGTGCACGGTTGGGGTTGCGCAGATTGAAGTCGCGGTGTTTCAGGAGCTGGCGCACCAGCGGCAGGATGTTGCCGCCGCGGTCGCTGGCCCCGGCCTGCAGCGCAAACCATTTGTCGAGCACCAGCGCATCGTCCTTGAACATGGCGTGGAAACGCGCCAGCGCTTCGCCCGCCAGCTCGTGGCCGCACGACACCAGCGCCGCCAGTGCGTTGAAGCGGTCGGTCATGTTGCCCGCGCTCTTGAAGCGCTGGTAGGTCTTGTCCGGCCACACATCCTGGCCCGGGCCGGTGCCCTGGGCCTGCACCGCGGCCAGGCACAACATGGCCAGCGCCATGCCGGTGAGCGCGCGGCGGCCGGTGGACACCGGGTCGGGCCGGTAGGCGCCGCTGTCCTGGTGCGCGTGGTAGGCCCATTGCCAATCGTCGGTCAGCGCGGTGGCCAGTTGCAGGCGCATGGCTTCACGTACACGGTGGATGTGTTGCGGGTCCACCACCTCCAGTTGCTCGGCGATATAGGTTTCCGAGGGCAGGGTCAGCACCAGTTCCTTGAATGCCGCGTCCAGTGCCGGGTGGCGCAGGATGCCGCGCATGGCGTCCACACAGGCCGGGCTCAGCACCTCTGCCGGCACACCGTCGGCCTGGCTGTTGATGCTGTGGATGGCGCAGCGCAACGCCAGCCTTTGCCCCGCTTCCCAGCGGTTGAAAGGGTCGCTGTCATGGGCCAGCAAATGCAGCAGTTGGGCATCGCTGTAGTCCAACTCCAGCACCACCGGCGCGCTGAATCCGCGCAGCATGGACGGTACCGGCTCGGCCTCGACGTTGATGAAGGTCAGCGTTTCGCCGGGCTGGCTGATCACAAAGGTGCGCGAAGCCGCACCGGGCACGGTTTCGTCGGCCAGTTGCAGCGGCAGGTCGCGGCCGTCCGGGCCGACCAGGCCCAGGTTCAGTGGAATCACAAAAGGCTGCTTGGCCTCCTTCCCCGGCGTGGGCGCGCAGCTTTGCGCCAGCGTCAGCGTGAAGGTGTGTGCCGACGCGTCGTACTGCGCCGTGGCGTGCAGGCGCGGCGTGCCGGCCTGGCTGTACCAGCGTTTGAACTGCGGCAGCAGCTGCACCAGGTCCGAATCCGGGTTGGCGTCGGCCTGAGCCTGAACAAAGTCGTCGCAGGTCACGGCCTGGCCGTCGTGGCGCTCGAAATACAGCTTCATGCCGCGCGCGAATCCGGCGCGGCCCACCAAGGTCTGCACCATGCGCACGACTTCGGCGCCTTTTTCGTAAATGGTGACGGTGTAGAAGTTGTTGATTTCCACGTAGCTGTCGGGCCGCACCGGGTGCGCCATCGGGCCGGCGTCCTCGGGGAACTGCGCGGTGCGCAACACGCGCACGTCCTCGATGCGTTTGACGGCGCGCGCCGACGCTTCCAGGCACAGGTCCTGCGAGAACTCCTGGTCCCGGAACACCGTGAGGCCTTCCTTGAGGCTGAGCTGGAACCAGTCGCGGCAGGTCACGCGGTTGCCGGTCCAGTTATGGAAGTATTCATGGCCGATGACCGACTCGATGTTGGCGTAGTCGGTGTCGGTGGCCGTGGCCTGGCTGGCCAGCACGTATTTGGTGTTGAATATGTTCAGGCCCTTGTTTTCCATCGCGCCCATGTTGAAGTCGCTGGTGGCCACCACCATGAAACGCTCCAGGTCCAGCGACAGGCCAAAACGCGCTTCGTCCCAGGCAATCGACGCCATCAGCGAGTTCATGGCGTGTTCGGTTTTTTCCATGTCGCCCGGGCGCACATAGATCTCCAGCAGGTGGTCGCGTCCGGCGCGCGAAACAATGCGTTGCTGGCGGCACACCAGAAGGCCCGCGACCAGCGCGAACAGGTAACACGGCTTGCGGTGCGGATCGACCCAGCGCGCAAAGTGGCGGCCCTGGTTGCCGTCGCCCGTCAGGTCGCCGTGTTCGACCAGGTTGCCATTGGACAACAACACCGGGTAGGCAGCCTTGTTGGCGCGCAGGGTGACACTGTAGCTGGCCATCACGTCGGGCCGGTCCAGGAAGTAGGTGATGCGCCGGAAACCCTCGGCCTCGCACTGGGTAAAGAAGGAGTCATTACTGACGTACAGGCCCATCAGCTTGGTGTTTTTGGCCGGCGCGCAGGTGGTGAAGATTTCCAGTTCGAAGGAGCCTTCAGAAGGCAGGTTTTCCAGCACAAGCTTGCCGCCGTCGATCTTGAACGAAGCGCCTCCGCCATTGACCAGCACACGTGCCAGGTTGAGGTCTTCGCCGTCCAGCCGCAGGGGTTGTGCGGCTACGTCGGGGTTGCGTCGCAGCCGCATCTTGTTGAGCACGCGCGTCTTCGCCGGGTCGAGGTCAAAAGTCAGGTCAACGGTGTCAATCCAGTAGGCCGGCGCCGTATAGTCGGCGCGCTGGATGCTGATGGTCTGTCCCTGGTCGTCACGTGTGGTCAGCATGGAGTCTCCCCAAAAA
>JANLPN010000415.1:0-4607 GCA_031367285.1 Betaproteobacteria bacterium
GGCCTTGAGCCTGGTCGGGCGCGTGAAATCGCTGGTGCACGGCGGCATGCAGGCGCAAGTGGTGCATGGGGACCGTTGCGAAGCCTGCGGCCTGTGTGTGCAGGCCTGCCCGGAAAAGGCCATCACCCTGCAGCGCAGGGAGGTGGCGGCGAGCCCGGCTTAGACCGGCCGGCAGTGCCTCAATGACGCGGCCCTCACGGGAACGCCGTACATGGCAATGGCTGGCGGTGCAGAATGCGGCAACCGAACTTGCACCATGTCCCGCCTTCTTAAACCCCTGCTTGTTGTTCTCGCCCTGGCGGCCCTTGTTGGCCTGGCCATGGAGCTGGTTTTCCGCCTGCCCGCTTTCGGCGGTGTTTTTGAGGGTGCCCGCCTGGAGCGCATACGGCAATCGCCCCAGTACCTCCATGGGCGTTTCGAGAACACGCCGCCCTACCAGAACGAGCTCCATCTGCTGAGGAATATCCAGGACTATTTCGGCGGCCAGGACCGTGAGCCCTCGTTTGAAATTCCGGTGCTGAAAATCGCGCCGCACACCCTGCAGGCGCCGCCACGACCCGGCATGCGCGTGTTCTGGTTCGGCCATTCCAGCGTGCTGGTCGAAATCGACGGGGTACGCATCATGACCGACCCGGTGTTGTCGCAGCGTGTTTCCCCGGTCCAGTTTGCCGGTCCGGCGCGTATGCATCCGCCGCCGATCGCGCTTGACCAGCTGGCGGGTATCGATGCGGTGGTGATCTCGCATGACCACTATGACCATCTCGACATGGACACGGTGCGCCACCTGGCCGGGGCAGGAACACATTTCTACGTGGGGCTGGGCATAGGCGCGCATCTGGAACGCTGGGGTGTACCCGCCAGCCAGATCCATGAGATGGACTGGTGGGACCATGCCGAGGTCAAGGGCGTCACCCTCCATTGCACGCCGGCGCGCCATTACTCGGGCCGCAAAAGCATGGACAACTCCACGCTCTGGACTTCCTGGATGCTCAAGGGGCCAGGCCATTCGGTGTATTACAGCGGAGACACGGGTTATGCGCCCCATTTCTCCGACATCCGCAAACGCCTGGGTGCGCCCGACCTGTCGCTTATGAAAGTAGGCGCCTACGGCGATACCTGGCTGGACATCCACATGGGCCCGGAGGCCGCCATCCAGGCCCAGCTGGATCTGGGTGCCAGAACCATGTTGCCGGTACATTGGGCGACCTTCAACCTGGCCTACCACGCGTGGGAAGAGCCCATCGTCCGCACGCTGGCCGCTGCCACCGCAAAGGGCGTCCATGTGGTTACGCCGCGTATCGGCGAGCCGGTCGAGTACGGCCAGCCGTTCCATAACCTGACCTGGTTCAAAGGCTTGAGGTAGCAGGCCAGACGGCCGTGCGCTTTAGGCCGCGGTGGATGGCGCGCCGCGCCAGATGGCGGCATGTGTATTGCCGGACGATCAGGGGCTTGCTTTCCTGGCAGCCCGTGCGGCTATTTCAAATGCCAGGCCGCAAAGCGCCCCCGCCAACGCTCCCGCCAGATGCGCCGCGTACACCACGTTGAAGCCCCAATTGGGATCGAACGCTATCGGCTGCGACCAGGCGTGTTCGCCTAGCAGCTTGATGGCCAGCGCCGCAAAAATAATAAAGGACAGCGGCTTGGCGGCGTGGCAGGCGGCATGCGCCCAGAGAACGGCCACCATCGCGTTGAGTAATCCGGACATGCCGCTGTAAGCGCTGATTTGCGGCCACTGCGCCAGGGCCAGTGTGCCCAGCGGCCAGGCCACCAGCAGCGCCAGCGTGGCGGTTTTGCCGGCCTGCAAAAGGGCTCCGATGCCCCCGAGAAACACCAGGGCGACCAGATTCGCCAGCAGGTGCGGGCCCGACAAATGCACCAGGCTGGCGGTCCACAGGACCCAGGGCTCACGCGCCCACGTGGTCGAGTGCCAGGCCAGGCCGGCCTGGGCTCCCGACACCCACACGGACAGGCTCGCCAGGCCCAGCAGCACGCACAGGCCCGGCCACGCCAGGGCTTCTTCAGGCTTTGGCAGGCGGCGCGGCACGGGAGGGGTCAAGCTCGTCTTCGCTCGCTGCCGCCGGTTTGTCGTTGCGGCGCAGCTTCTTCGCCATGCGGCGCGACCAGTTCCCGATGTCGTCCACGTAGGTAAACACCGCCGGCACCACCAGCAGGCTCAGCACGGTGGAGGTGATCAAACCGCCGATCACCGCAATCGACATGGGGGAGCGAAAGCTCGGGTCGGCAGCCCCCAGGCCCAGCGCAATCGGCATCATGCCGGCACCCATGGCCAGTGTGGTCATGATGATAGGGCGGGCGCGTTTGTGGCAGGCGTCCTTCAGCGCGTCGAAACGGCTCATGTGGTGGTCGCGCCGCGCCATGATGGCGTATTCCACCAGCAGGATCGAGTTCTTGGTGGCGATGCCCATCAGCATGATCAGCCCGATCAGCGATGGCATGGAGAAACTCTTTTGCGCGATCAACAGGCCCACGAAGGCACCCCCCAGCGCCAGCGGCAAGGCACACAGGATGGTGACCGGGTGCAGGAAGTTCTTGAACAGCAGCACCAGCACGATGTAGATGCACAACACGCCGGTCAACATGGCCAGCCCGAAACTGGCGAAAAGTTCCCCCATGACTTCGGCGTCGCCGATCTCCACCACCCTGACGCCGGGCGGCAATTGTTTGACCGCGGGCAATTGCTGCACCTTCGCGGTCGCGTCGCCCAGCGCAAGGCCTGAGAGCTCGATCTCGAAGTTGACGTTGCGCGCGCGGTCGTAACGGTCGATCACGGCCGGTCCGCCGGTTATCTCCAGCGTGGCCACCTGGCCCAGCATCACGGGGCCGCGCAGGCCCGGTACGGACAGGCGTTCCAGCACCCCCAGATCCTGGCGCGCGGCTTCATTGAGCTTGACCACGATTGGCACCTGGCGTTGCGAAAGGTTGAGCTTGGCCAGTGACGTGTCGTAGTCGCCCATGGTGGCGATGCGAAGGGTGTCGCCAATGGCCGCGCTGGTCACGCCCAGGTCCGCGGCCTTGGCAAAGTCCGGCCTCACGGTGATCTCGGGCCGGATCAGGCTGGCACTGGACGCCACGTTGCCGATGCCGGGCAAGGTGCGCAGGTCTTTTTCCACCGCGAGCGCGGCGGTCAGCAAAGCCGCCGGGTCTTCGCCCGTCAGCACCATCACATATTTCTCGCCCGAACCACCCAGCCCGACCTTGCTGCGTGTGCCCGGCAAGGCCTCGAGCGCGGCGCGGATATTGTTTTCTATGCCTTGCTTGAACGGACGTTGGCTGCGATCCGCCAGCAGCACCGTGAGTGTTGCCTTGCGGACCTCGGAGCCGCCCTGCATCGCGAACGGGTCGGCGCCGGCACTGCCGCCGCCGATGGTGGTGTAGATGCTGCGCACGTGCTCCACCTTGCTCACCAGCTGGCGCGCGTGCTCGGCCGTGCTTTTGGTTTGCGCCAGCGTGGAGCCGGGCGGCAACTCCAGGTAAACCTGGGTTTGCGAGTTGTCATCCTGCGGGATAAAGCCCTTGGGCAGCAACGGTATCAAGGCCACCGAGCCAAAGAAGAAAACCGTCGCCGCCAGCATGGTCCAGACGCGGTGCTGCATGCACCAGGTGGCCCAGCGCATGTAGATCTTCATCCAGCGCGGGTCCTCGTGCGCGGTGACTATGGGTTTTAGCATGTAGGCCGCCATCATTGGCGTGAGCACACGCGCCACCAGCAAGGAGGCCACCACCGCCAGCGATGCGGTCCAGCCGAATTGCTTGAAGAACTTGCCGGGTATGCCGCTCATGAAGGCGGTGGGGAGAAACACCGCCACCAGCGTGAAGGTGGTGGCAATCACCGCCAGGCCGATTTCATCCGCCGCTTCCATTGCGGCCTGGTAGGGCGTCTTGCCCATGCGCAGGTGGCGCACGATGTTTTCCACCTCGACGATGGCGTCGTCCACCAGGATGCCAACCACCAGCGAGAGCGCCAGCAGCGTAACCACGTTGACGCTGAACCCCAGCAGATACATGCCGATGAAGGCAGGAATTACCGAAAGCGGCAACGCAACCGCCGATACCAGCGTGGCGCGCCAGTCGCGCAGGAACAGCCATACCACCAGCACCGCAAGGATCGCGCCCTCGTAGAGCAGGTGCATGGAGCCGGTGTATTCCTCCTCCACCGGGGTTACGAAATTGAAGGCTTCCGTGAGTTCTATGTCCGGGTGCTGGACCTTGAGCTCGGCCAGCGCTTTCTGCACCGCGGCACCCACCGCCACTTCGCTTTCGCCCTTGCTGCGCGATACCTCGAAACCCACCACCGGCTGGCCATTCAGCAGCGCGGCCGAACGCGGCTCGGCCGTGGTGTCGGTGACGGTGGCAACCTGGTCGAGCCGGATGCGCCGGCCGTCGGACAGCGCCAGCTGCAGATCGCCCAGTTCCTGCGCCGAACGCACCGTCGCCAGCGTGCGTACCGGCTGCTCACTGCCCCCCACGTCGGCGCGCCCGCCGGCGCTGTCGATCTGCACCTGGCGTAACTGGCGTGAAATATCGGCTGCGGTGGCCCCCAGCGCCTGCAGGCGCATGGCGTCGAGCGAGACCCGCACCTCGCGGTT
>JANLPN010000416.1:0-5793 GCA_031367285.1 Betaproteobacteria bacterium
GGGGACAGGTACAACTGAACGTTCGTAGCAGCCTCGTCCGCATCATCGCCGGAAGTCCGTATTTCATGACTTGCTGAGTCGCACACCCACCCCGACCTCATCGCCCGTTTTGCGTTCTGGGGCGTTTCCACAATTGCGAGGCTTGGCTACAAAATGAGCATTCCGCGCGGTAGCGATCCACGTAGGGTGAGGAGTTTTCCTCCCACGACAGCATAGTAATCGTTGTTAGGCCATGCCTAGCAACAGATCTTGGTCGCGCACGTGATGCCCCTCTTGGCACGATAACGCCGTCGCAGCGGTGCCACACCCACCGCCGCCAATCCGGCTAACATCAAGAATCTGGAGTTTGGCTCGGGAACAGGTGCCGCATTCCCTACGCCTTCAAGTACTGTAAGGCTGGCTTCAGGATGCAAAGCCAAGTAGCCCGGGTCAACCTCAAAAAATGAATATACAGAGCTTTTAGCGGCAAAGGTTCCGTCCATGAAACCAATACGTTGGACACCTGTACTGGTTGAAATCGTCACCCTTAGGTAGCCAAGGCCCGACTGATCAATCGGAACGTAGGCGCTACCTAGAAACGAATTCTCCTCTATGTAGGTGGTGGGCTGAGAAGTGGTCCGACAAATCTGAACAGCAGGATAAGTGGAAATTCGGTTTATTTTGAATTGCTGGGCGTGAGCCCGGCACAAAGGAGTTCTCACCATGAAGTTGAAAAAGAAGTCTGCTATAGCAAGGCGCGTGCGGCGCTCGCACAGCGCCGAATTCAAGGCCCGCGTGGCGCTTGCCGCGCAGCGAGAGGACAGGACGCACCCTTCTCCACCTCCCCAAGGTGGCCTTCAACGCCGCTCGCGACACCTGGATACGGTATGCGCCAGAGCATTTCTTCCGCCGACGCAGGTGAATCTGACAGGTTGACCCATCGGATCGCCTTCGGCATCCGCGGCCTTTGCGTTAGCCCTCTCCAATCCGTTGCTTTCTCGCCGTCCGTCACTGACGTACAATCGTTCGATGTACACCTGCGTGGAGACTCCCACTTTCGCCACGGACGCTGACAAGCTGTGGGGTGCCGAAGAGAGGCTTGAATTTCTCTCATGGCTGGCGGGAAATCCCGATGCTGGAGACGTCATCCCGGAAAGTGGTGGATGCCGCAAGGTTCGGTGGTCGCGCGCCGGCACGGGTAAGCGCGGCGGTGTTCGTGTCATCTATTTCACGCGGCTGGCGGCGGGCGAAATATGGCTTCTGGTCATGTACGCCAAAGCAGTCCGAGCCACTATTCCCGG
This sequence comes from Betaproteobacteria bacterium, assembly GCA_031367285.1. GTDB lineage: Bacteria > Pseudomonadota > Gammaproteobacteria > Burkholderiales > Burkholderiaceae_C > CAISIP01. Next base: position 1,281 of record JANLPN010000416.1, read on the forward strand.
CCATCTCTTGAAAGCAATTCGGAAGGAAATCGAAAATGCCTAGTCGTACTTCATCCAAGCGGGTTTCCGCGGGAGAAGCCCTTGGTCTCAAGCTTCTTCAGTCGGTGCGAGAAATGAACGCAGGGCTTTCTGCTCGCGTGACCCAAGTTGAACTCAACGACGTGGCACAGGCGCGTCAAAGCACGGGGTTGTCGCAGGCGCAGTTTGCCGAGGCGTTGCATATTTCCAAACGCACGCTTCAAGAATGGGAACAAGGGCGTCGGTCACCTTCTGGTGCCGCTCAGGCGCTCATTCAAATTGCGAAGCGCCATCCTGAGGTTGTGCGAGAAGCTCTCGCGTAAGAGGGCTGACGGGTCGTCGCATCCGACCGCCAGCGGCGTCGGCTGAGTGGGTGGTCTCCAAGTCACGACGCGATTACCGATGGGAGCAATTGCTTACGAGACTGGCGAATGGTGACTCGTGCATCCTGTGCTAAAACTCAAAGATGAAACACATAGCCGCGGGCGTTCTGAATGTTGCTTACCTGGAGAGCGGACCACCCGACGGCGCCCCGGTAATCCTGCTGCATGGCTTTCCGTACGACGTACATGCCTACGACGCCGTGTCGCAACGCCTCGGCGCGGCCGGACTGCGTTGTATCGTTCCTTACCTGCGCGGATACGGGCCGACGCGGTTCCTGTCGCCAGATACGCCACGTTCGGGGCAACAGGCTGCATTGGGCGCAGACCTGCTGGCTCTGATGGACGCATTGCAAATACCCAGCGCGGTGCTGGCAGGCTACGACTGGGGCGGCAGAGCGGCCTGCATCGTGGCGGCGCTCTGGCCACAGCGGGCCAAGGGCCTGGTGAGTTGCGGCGCCGGCTACAACATCCAGAATATTCCGCTTGCGGGGGAGCCCGCTACGCCGGAGGAAGAGTACCGCTACTGGTACCAGTACTATTTCCATTCAGAGCGGGGACGCGCAGGCCTTGCACGCAACCGGCGTGACCTGTGCCGGCTGCTGTGGCGCCTCTGGTCGCCGACATGGAATTTCAATGACGCCACCTTCGACCGCAGCTCCGCGGCCTTCGACAACCCGGATTTCGTGGACATTGTCATCCACTCGTACCGCCACCGATTTGGTGGCACACCCGGCGACCCGGCGCTGGATGCCATCGAAAGCCTGCTTGCCGCACAACCTCGCATCGCCGCGCCCTGCATCGTCCTCGAAGGCGGGGACGATGGTGTCACCCCGCCGAGGCGTGCGGACAGCAGCGCGCCGCATTTCACCGGCTTTTACGAACGCGGGATCGTTCCGGGCGTTGGACACAACTTCCCGCAGGAGGCTCCAGACGCCTTCGCGGACGCGGTGATTGCGCTGGCCTGAACTGGGGGGCTTGCCGGGTTTAGCATGGCATCATGAAACACTGGCTCGGCTTCCCTTCGGTGCAGATCGCGCTGTGCCTGGCGGTGTATGCGCTGCTGGCCTGGCAGCTGGGAAAATTCGCCGCTTTGTGGACTTCACCGCTGCTTGGCGCCGCCATTGCACGCCCCTTGACGGCGCTGGCGTCCAACATCCGGCGCAGGGCGCGTGAACACATTTGGCTCCCGGTGCACGGGCAGCACTATGTGTTCCGGGGCACCACCATCCACGTGCTGGAAGACGACGACCACTGCCGCTGGATCAGTCTGGCCGATGTGCAGAAGGTGGTCGGCGCCACGGCCAGCGAACGCGCGCTCGCGACGGTTTATCCGGGGCGCCTGAAAACCATGGGGACACCGGCCCAGGCGCATTTGCGTGACGATGCCTTGATCGCCCATCTGGGCAAGGAAAACCAGCCGACCGCGCTGCGCTTCAGGACCTGGTTGGAGCGCAATATCGCCTTGCCTGCGCGCAGGATACGCAGGAACTTCGGCATCGTGGTGGACGCGCCCGAGCCGGACGACCTGCCATAGTTCCCATCCTTGGGTTGCACGAGTTGACGGACAGGAATACCCCAGCACTGGTACTTCAGGTCCGCATCGCGCAAAATGTCGTGGAACTTATTGAAGAGGCAGCATGGTGACCATCGACGCACTCGAACAGACCCTCTTGACCCTGCCGGAGTCAGATCGTGCGCGGCTGGCCGAACTCTTGATCCGTAGTCTTGAAGACAACCTGGACGATGACGTGGACGAAGCGGCCATAACGCGTGAGTGGCAGGTCGTGGCGCGACGTCGCGCAGACGAGTTGCGCCGTGGGGCTGTGGAGGCAATACCCGGTGATCAAGTGGCTGAAGAGGTGCGACGCCTGCTGTGATGAAGCATCGCTTTCATCCGGAGGCAAGCCAGGAATACGGTGAACAGGTTCAATATTATGAGAGTCGTCGGCGTGGTTTCGGCGTAGCGTTTATCGCCGACGTGGAACGCACGATTGCGCGAATCTGTGCACAACCGGAGCGTTATCGCATCGAGGCAGCCCCGGATATTCGCTCCCTGTCCCTGATCAGATTTCCGGTTCGCGTGATCTATGCTCTTATGGACGATGGCGTGCAGGTGCTGGCGCTTGCACATACGCGGCGACGGGCGGGGTACTGGGCTTCGCGCGCCGACGGCTAAACCCTACAGCGGGGCGGAGCCATTGGTCAGACGCTTGCCCAGCAGCAGCGTCAACAACCTCGGCGCCGCCTGTGTGTCTTCCGCATGCCACCATTCATTGAGCCGCTCTATCCGCAGGCCTGCTGCCCGGGCCGCCGCGGTGAAGTCGGATACGTGGTGGACATAGGCCGGTATCCTGGTGGTTGCGCCTTCGGCATCCGTAAAGCGGGCCTGGCTGCCCTGGTACTGGCGGCAGGGATGGAGCTCGCTCACGAAGAACAGGCCGTCCGGGGCCAGGCAACGTGCCGCTTCGCGAAACACATGGCCCATGTTTTCGATATGTTCCAGCACCAGGTTGCAACTCACCAGTGTGGCCTGGGCATCGTCGCAGGGCCAGTTGCGCAGCAGATCCGACTGGGCAAAACGCACATTCGGCGCACGCACCTGCGCGTGCGCCTTGGCCAGCATGCCGGGCGAGAAGTCCAGTGCCAATACGGATTGGCTGATGCCGGCCAGCAGCGCCGTGTTCTTGCCGGTGCCGCAGCCGGCTTCGATGGCCATGCCAAAACGCAGCGGCCCCAGGACTTGGGCCGTGGCCGAGCGGTCCAGGTCGCGTGTGGCATTCGGGTCGGTGTCGTAGCTGTCGGCCCAGCGCGTGTAGGCGGCGTCAATGGTCATGGCGCATTCTTTGGCTTGCGGCGCGGGCACTGCAATCGCCGCGTCACGCTTGGCTTATCCAGCAGGGTGCGCCGGTCAGCGGGTATTCGTCGCAGTTGGCGTCGCCGGTAGCGCCGCCCCGGTCCACCACCAGAAAGTCGCTTGGTGCATCCAATGCCAGCAAGGGGTGGTGCCAGGTGCCACGGGCATAGTTGACGCCCTGGCCCGGCGCTGCGCGGAAGCAGCGAAGGCGCGCCAGGTCCGGCGCCTCGCCGCCTGGCGCCACCACCACCAGAAACGGCAGCGGCGACAGCGGCATAAAGGCCTGGCTGCCGAGCGGATGGCGTTCCAGCAGCAGCAACTGCATGGGCAGCCGGCGTGGCTGGCCTCTGAAAATGCTCAATATGGCGCGGCCACCGCCGCCGGCCACGTCCACCCGGGCCAGGTCGTGATAACGCTCGGTACTGCCGCCGTTGATAGGGAAGTGGTGGGCGCTGTCGCTGGCCTCGATGATGTCACCAAACGGCGCGAAGGCCTGGGCCGTCAATGGCTCCGTGGCGAGGATTCGGGGTGGCTTGGACATGTCACGCTTTCAGCAGTCGATCTCGCGCAGATCCGGCGCGGCGGCCGGACGTTCTGCTCCGCCGGCAGGGCCTTTGCGACGTTTGTCGCGCTTGCTGAAAGCCAGGCCCATGGCCAGCGTCTGGGCCAGGCACATGGCCGAGGTCAGGGAACGGAAGCCCAGCAGTTCGGCGTCGTTTATCTCCAGCAGAAGGTCGGCGTCCTTGGCCACCGGGCTCAGAAAAGCGTTGGTGATGGCCAGGCGTTTGGCGCCCTGTTTGCGCACCTGCTCACACACCTGCAGGGTATCGGCCGCATAGGGCGGAAAACTGATCGCAATCAGCAAGTCCTGCGCATTGGCCGTGCTGGCCTGTTCGGCGATGGCGCCGCCCAGGCCGGTAATCTGCACCGCGCTCTGGCCGACCCGGTTCAGGGCATAAGCCAGGTAGGCCGCCACCGCGTAGGAGCGGCGCAGCCCCAGCACATGCACCATGCGGGCGTCCTGGATCAGCCGTATGGCCTGTTGCAGCGGCAGGCTGGCGGCGTCGGCCTGCAGGTGCTCGAGCGACACGATATTGGCCCGGCTGAAGGCCTTCAACACCTGGGCCGGGTCGTCCGGGTTGTCCAGTGTCTGCTCGCCGCCAAAGTGGCGGATGCGCTCGCTGTAGGTCGGTTTGGCGACATGTTTCAGGGGCGCCCGAAACAGGCGCTGCAAATCCGAATAACCGTCGTAGCCCAG
>JANLPN010000439.1:0-2760 GCA_031367285.1 Betaproteobacteria bacterium
TGCGGTTCCTTGGCAACGGCGGCTTGCAGCTTTGTATCGTCCATGTCGAACCAGCGCTTGCCCGATGTACTGGCCGGGCGTGCCGCTTTGGGATTGATCGCGATGATTTCCAGGTAGGCCAGTGGGTTGGCAGGCGTGGCGATCTTGAACAGGCGGTTGTGTGTGCCGTACAGGGCATGTTCCCCACCCGGCCCTGGTGTGATGCCTATCGTCGACTCGCACCACAGCACCCCCTGCTCCAGCGTTTGCGCCACGATTACCAGGTGATCGATATGTGTTGTCATCGGCGCACCATACCATTCACGCCGGTGGAGAAGCCGCAGTTACCCTTGCCCGTCTCAATGAACTCACCCACGGGGCATTTCAAGGGGCCGGTGCTGCGTGATGGCAAGGGGTACACCGATGTGCGGCATACGGCCACGCTGAGTTTTGAAGTGGGGAAGTGACGTGGGATCACATCCATGGCACAGTCACGAAACTACCCATCGCGTCACCCATCAACAAAATCCCCATGCAATGCCTACCCAAGCTATCCCTGCGCCTGGCACGGAAACTTCTGATGCTGCTGGTCGCCGCGTTTCTGCTGCCCGCCACGGCATCCGCCCAGAAGAACCTCCGCTATTCCGACCATGAGCCGCTGGGAGGTATGCGCACGAGGTTCATCAAGGAGGTGTTTTTTGCCTCCATCGACAAGGAGTCCAACGGCCGTTTGAAGGTGGAGGACCACTGGGACGGCAAGCTCGCCGCAAGTTATGACGCGTTGCGCGTGGTGGGCGAGGGTCGTGTTGCCGACATGGGCATCGTGGTGCCCGAATACACGGCCAATGACCTGCCCTTGCAGCAAGTCTTCAAGAGTTTCCCCATGGGCCCCACCGGGGACAAGCAGGTGGCATTCTTCCGCAAGGTATATGCCGAAACGCCCGCCTTGACGGCAGAGCTCCGCAAAAAGAACGTGGTCGAGCTGTTGTTCGCCACCGGCTACCCGGTGGCCTTCTTCAGCAGCGACCCCTTGAACACCCTGAACGACCTCAAGGGAAACAAGTGGCGGTCCGCCAGCTTTTGGCACACCGACTTTCTGCGTAACGCGGGAGCCACCCCGGTCACCATGCCCTGGGGCGAAGGCGTTTTCAAGGCCATGCAGACCCGGACGCTGAACGGGCTCATGGTCAACGTGGACAGCGGCTATATGTTGAAGGTCCACGAAACCGCGCCCAACGTGCTGCTGTCCAAGGACCTGTGGCTGGGGCACGTCTACGTGCTGGCGATGAACAAGGACACCTGGGACAAGTTGGCGAATGAAGACAAACAAGCCATTCAACGCGCCGCCGAGACCGCCTACAAGACCCTGGGCTCCGTGATGGACAGCAGCTTCGACGCCATGGTGGGCGACATGCGAAAAGAGGGCGTGAAGGTCCGGCTTCTGGACAACAGGGAGCTGGATGCCTGGAACACGACCACCAGATACCAGGACGCGCAGGCAGCGTGGGTGAAGGAGCAGGAAGGCAAAGGCAACCAGGAAGCGCGCCCTGTGATGGAGAAAGTCCGCGCCATACTGGCCGATGCCATGAAATAGGGCTGCGTGCGGCGGGTATTTCCAACCGGACAGAGTGATGGCCTGCGGAGATGCCACCTATTGCAGCGTGGCGGAAGAACACCTATGACCACCAAGACATTCACCAGCGGGCGCATCCGCCAAGCCGACCACGACCCTGCCACGCGCCAGCTGGATTTGCTGTGGGCTGACAAGACCGTGCTGGCCTACAAACAGGTTCCCGAAGAGGTGTTCCGCCGGTTATGTGCCGCGCCCAACCCGGCAGCGTACTGGGAGGACCGCATCGCGGATGAGTATCCGAAGGGGGTACCCAAGGCTGCAGGCGCTGCCTCCGATGCGGCGAAGAAGTTTGGGGATTTGTTTGGGGGCGGGGATTGAGCCGGGCCACCGGAAATCGACGACTCGGTCAAAATGTGTGCCTCACGCGGAGATGACTGTGCAGACAATGACCGACCAACAAGCCCAAGCCCAGTTCGATGCCTTTATCGACATGGCGCAGAAGGACCGGTGCGCGTCATGCAGTGCGGCCGTGTGGTGGGGGTGATGGTGTCTGCCGGCGCCTACGAAGCCATGCGTGTTTTCTATGCAGACCGACTACCCTGTACCTTGGATCAAACTGCCGCGCAGGCCGCCGCTGCCGGCATCACGCCGGAGTAACTCGAAATGCTTCTGTTCGATGAAAGCTGAGCATTTTGTGATCGACACAATGCGCCGGGCGCCTTTCCCGATGAGGCAATTGTTGTGACGCTGTCACAACAATTGGGCTGGCCTATTTTCATGCGCTGCTGCCCATCGCGACGTTTTGTCCCCAGCTCAGTTGTGCAACGAACCGTTGCATAAGCTCGATGTGCGGCATACGGCGACGTTGAGTTTTGAGGCTGGGAAGTGATGTGATGAAGACAATAAAGCAATCCCCGCTGCCCGTTCGCCTGGCTCGCGGCAAACAGATTCTTGCGACCGTGTCGCAGGAATCGACCGCCGCGTCCGTCGAAGCGGCTTTCGGTGAAGTGGTCGGCCTGATCGCATGCGGCGGTTCTTCGACGCCTATCCAGTTCCGACAAAACTCTCACCGCTGGTAAGAGTTTTACTTTGGTCTGCGCCCCTTTACATCCTGAGCGCCGAACCGCGATGTACGCAAGCCGCACGAGAACCCGGCCATCCGCGTGTTGCTGTGCGCGTCGAAGGACCGCGAGGTGGTGGAGTACGCG
>JANLPN010000463.1:0-6825 GCA_031367285.1 Betaproteobacteria bacterium
CCTGGACGCGTTGGGCTTCGCGGCTCACGACGCGCAGCGCTGGGAGGCTTTGGTCAAAAATGCGCACGGGATTATTCTGGTGACGGGCCCAACCGGCTCCGGTAAAACCACCACGCTGTATTCCACGTTGAAGCGCGTGGCGACCGAAGAGGTCAACGTGAGCACGGTCGAGGACCCGATCGAGATGATCGAGCCGTCGTTCAACCAGACCCAGGTGCAACCGCAACTCGACTTCAACTTCATCGAAGGCCTGCGCGCCTTGATGCGGCAGGATCCGGACATCATCATGGTGGGGGAAATCCGCGATCTGCAGACGGCGGAGATGGCGGTGCAGGCGGCCTTGACCGGGCACCTGGTGTTTTCCACGCTGCATACCAATGACGCGCCTTCGGCCATCACGCGGCTGCTGGAGCTTGGCATTCCGTCGTACCTGATCAATGCCACTTTGCTGGGGGTTCTCGCGCAGCGTCTGGTGCGTACACTGTGCAAGCACTGCAAGGTGAGGGACAACGAGGCGACCCGCGAATCCCTGGGCGAGGTGGTCAAGCCATGGCAGATAAACGGTGGCTACCGTCCCTACAAGCCGGTGGGCTGCGTGGACTGCCGCATGACCGGTTTCCTGGGCCGAATGGGCCTGTATGAGCTGCTGCTGGTAAGTGAGGCCTTCAAGGAGACGGTCAGCCGCGAGCCCAGCATCGACGCCTTGCGCCGGCAGGCGGTGCAGGACGGCATGCGGCCGCTGCGGCTGGCCGGCGCGCTGCGGGTTGCCGAAGGCGTCACGGTAATGGCCGAAGTGTTGACGTCGACGCCGCCGCTGGTCTGACGGTTCCTCGGCCTCTGCGGGTTACCCCACGCGCAAATTTGTTGGCGCGCGCGGCGCGGCTGTACGTGGTAACCACATTGTTAGCCCGACCTATCGCCTTGAGAATCAGGAATAAAGCGCATCGCAGCCCACCTGTTTGTGGGCTACGCTTTTTCAGATTGTAGTCCGCCGGGCTGCCCCGCCATAGGTGAAATCCATATAACTGACGGCCCGAAATTGCGGGCACAATGGCGCGGGAAAACTTATCTTAAGGAAAAGAGCAATGAATATAAAGAGTCAAAAGGACTTTTTCTCCGGCCTGCTGTTTATGGCCATCGGAATAGCCTTTGCGTGGGGCGCCACCTCTTACAAGATAGGTGACGGGGCCCGCATGGGCCCCGGATATTTTCCGCTGATGCTGGGAGTGTTGCTGGCGATCCTGGGTGCAGTCATTGTTTTCGAGTCGCTTGTGGTGGAGACCGAAGATGGTGAAAAGATCGGTAGCTGGGCCTGGAAGCCACTGGTTTTTATTATTGCCTCCAACCTGCTTTTTGGCGTCTTGCTGGGCGGGCTGCCCAGCATCAAACTTCCTGCGATGGGGCTGATAGCGGCGATTTATGCATTGATCGTGGTTGCCGCGTTGGCGGGAGAGGAGTTCAAGCTCAAGGAAGTTCTGATTCTGGCCACCGTGATGGCCGTCATGAGTTACCTCGCCTTCATCCTGCTGCTCCGGTTGCAGATTCAGGTCTGGCCCACTTTTATTACCGGTTAAGGAAGCCCCATGGATCTGATACACAACCTCTCGATCGGGTTTGGCGTGGCCTTCACGCCGATCAACCTGCTGTACGCTTTTATTGGTTGCCTGCTGGGAACGCTGATCGGCGTGTTGCCTGGCATTGGCCCGTTGGCGACCATCGCCATGTTGTTGCCTGCCACCACGCGTTGCCGCCGGTATCGGCGCTGATCATGCTGGCAGGTATCTATTACGGGGCGCAGTACGGTGGTTCGACGACTGCGATTCTGGTTAATCTGCCTGGGGAGACATCCTCGGTTGTAACGGTTCTAGACGGCTACCAAATGGCAAGGCAGGGCCGAGCCGGGCCGGCTTTGGCCGCCGCCGGATTGGGCTCGTTTTTTGCCGGCTGCGTGGGAACCCTGGTACTGGCGGCGTTTGCGGTGCCATTGACCGAGGTGGCTTTCAAGTTTGGCCCGGCTGAATATTTTTCGCTGATGATCCTGGCTTGATAGGTGCCGTGGTGCTGGCCTCGGGCTCGCTGCTCAAGGCGGTCGGAATGATTTTGCTCGGTCTGCTAATGGGACTGGTGGGCACCGATGTGAACTCGGGCGTGGCCCGCTTCAGTTTTGACATACCGGAACTGACGGACGGCATAGGCTTCATTGTCATCGGCATGGGTGTTTTCGGTTACGGCGAAATTATCAGCAACCTGGGTAAACACGAAGACGAACGCGAGGTGTTCACGGCCGAGGTCAAGGGGTTGATGCCGACCAAGGAAGACTTCAAACTGATGGCGCCGGCCGTATTGCGGGGCACCATCCTGGGTTCCATCTTGGGCATTCTGCCCGGTGGTGGTGCCGTGATGGCGGCATTTGCCGCCTATACGCTGGAGAAGAAAATCAGGATGAAGCCGGGCGAGTTGCCGTTTGGCAAAGGCAATATCCGCGGTGTTGCGTCGCCTGAATCGGCCAACAATGCGGCTTCGCAAACCTCTTTCATTCCGTTGCTGACCTTGGGCATTCCACCCAATGCCGTGATGGCCTTGATGGTTGGCGCGATGACGATCCACAACATCCAGCCCGGGCCGCAGGTGATGACCAGCAACCCCGAGTTGTTCTGGGGCCTGATCGCCTCGATGTGGATTGGCAATGCCATGCTGATTATTTTGAATCTCCCGCTGATCGGCATCTGGATAAAGTTGCTTACCGTGCCCTACCGCTGGTTGTTCCCGGCCATCGTTCTGTTCTGCGCCATCGGGGTGTATTCGACCAACAACAACACGTTCGACATTTGGCTGGTTGGAGCTTTTGGTTTTATCGGTTATCTGTTCGGCAAGCTTGGGGTCGAGCCCGCGCCGCTTTTGCTGGGTTTCATCCTGGGACCGATGATGGAAGAAAACCTGCGCCGCGCTCTTTTGCTGTCGCGCGGCGACTGGACGGTGTTTCTCACGCGTGGCTTGTCCGCCAGCCTGCTGGCTGTGGCGGCGCTATTGCTGATAATTGTGTTGTTGCCTTCGGTAAAGAAGAAGCGCGAAGAAACTTTTGTTGAGGAGTGAGCGTTTTTGACGCCACGGGTTGCGGCACCTTCGGGTGCCGCTTCTGTTTAGGACCTTTCACACCGGCTCCTGCTTGGCAATCGACGCGTGTGCCTTCCAGCGGGCCTCAACAGACAACATGATGCAAGCCAGAGACCAGCCGGCGCAACATCCGCAAAGGGTGTCGCTTCACAACGAGATCCACGCCCGGCCGCCCGAGGCCATGAATGCGCCGCTCGCGATTTCACACGTGGTAATGGTCTGTAGCCCGGCAGAACTGGTGGCCAGCCGTGCCCATGTGGCGAGTCTGCTGAGTGACCACCACTTGCCACAACCGGATGCCAGTTCCACGCACTTGCGCATGGACGTGGGACCGTTCCGGATCCGCTGGGAGTTGCATACCGAATTCGTCACCTGGACCTTTGTGCTGGATGCTGGGTTGGAGCCCTTGCCCGGGCGTGAGCCGGCGTCTGCCATTGAAAGCGTGCCACACGACTGGTTCCGCGCTTTGCCGGGCCACTGCCTGGCAAGCCTGCATTTGTGGGTGTGGCCCGCCGATGCGGTTGGCGGCGGCGATTGGGTCAGGCAGATACTGCATGAAGACACCCTGGTTGCGTCTACCGTTGCCGACGGGTTTGGCGAGGTGTATACCGACTTTGCGATTCATGCGGACGGGTTTTCGCGCATGGTGTTGATGGCCGGTGGCATGACGCCACGCCGGCTGGGCCGGCTGGTGCAGCGGCTGCTCGAAATCGAAACTTACCGTATGGCTGCACTGCTGGGCTTGCCGGCGGCACGCGAAGCCTCCGCCGTATTGGCTTTTGCCGAGCGTGAGCTTGCGGAGTTGGCCGATGCAATTCGTACCGCCACCCGTGACGATGAGCCGATGCTGCTGGACCGCTTGACCAAACTGGCCGGCCAGGTGGAGAGCCAGCACGCCACGACCCATTCGCGCCTGTCGGCCAGTACGGCCTACTTTGAGTTGGTGGACCGGCGCATCCATGACATCGCCGAGTCACGGCTGGCGGGGCTGCAGACGATACGGGAGTTCATGGACCGCCGGCTGACGCCGGCCCGCAGTACCTGCGAGTGGGCGGCGCGCCGGCAGGATGCGTTGTCGCAACGGGTTTCGCGCATCAGCAACCTGTTGCGCACGCGGGTTGAAATCGAGCAACAGCAAAGCAGCCAGGCCCTGCTAAAAACCATGAACGAGCGCCAGGATATGCAGCTCAAGCTCCAGTCGACGGTGGAGGGGCTGTCGGTCGCCGCCATCACCTATTACATCGTGGGCCTGGTCAGCTACCTGGCCAAAGGCGCCCAGACGCTGGGATGGCCATTCAGTGCCGAGAGCACCGCCGCCGCCGCCATACCCGTGATCGCGTTCACCGTCTGGTGGTCTTTGCGCAGGATGCACAAACAATTGCTGCGGCACGCGCCCGCGAAAACCGGGAAGTTATCCTGATTCGAACTTTGACGCCCTGCGAAGTGCAGGTCTCCGTCACGCCTCGCCTCGACTTTTGAGAATCCGTTACTGCTTGCGCATCATGATTGACTTGACCCACGCGGTGCCGCTGCCGGTCTCGACTTTCATAAAACCATCGCGCTCTTCGCCCCCATAAATTACTTCGTCGGATTTTCCAAGAGTCGCCACCACCGCACCTTCAGCCGCGGTGCGGTAGGCCTTTACGCCGGCAATCTTGGGGAGGTAGACGTCACCAATCTGTCCCGCACCCGCCTTGGTACTTGCCGATGCGTTCGCCTGGTTCGCGGCTCCTGAACGCGCTTGAATCAACGACGGATTGTCACGAACCGCCAGCACAATCTTGTTCCAGTTGTCCAGGAACGAAGCTGCCACAATTTTCCCCTCCGCGGTGCTCGTGTAGCCACCAAGCGCAGCACCGCCGCTACCGCCGAACAACGCGGCACCAATATTGAAGTCTGTTTTTTGTGCGCTGCCTTCGGCCGCCGCGATCTGAATGCCCGAGCGCGTGTCGGCCATCGTCATGGAGGTTTGCGCCTCCTTGAACTTGAGCCCGCCGGCAAGCGCACCCAGCACGCCCAATTTGCCACCAAAAGCGCCGGTTAATCCGCCCAGTCCGCCGCCAATGCCACCCGCGTTGGGGTTTGAGAAAACAACGCTTGGCGTTACCACGAAGTCGGCGGCAATCATCTGCCCCTGCCCCACGTTCTGGCCGCCTTGCAACTGCCCGCCGGCTGCCAACGCACGCTCCTGCATAAGGTTTTGAAATGCAGCTCCCCGTTCAACGATCTGGAAGCAGTTCGATTGTTGGACGATCAGCCTGATCATGCCGGTGGGCGACTGCAAACCAATTCTCAACAAAGCTTGCAGTACCGCGTCTTGGGGTTCGACAACCGCCAAGGTGCCCTTGGACGTATCGCATTTCTCGACTTTGCCTGCATCGCCAGACGGCCCGCCCGCACCACCCAGAGTCTGGGCGTAAGCAACGTGGCAAGCACCAAAGGAACACATCGCCGCTGCTGCGGCGACCAGGGTAGAAAGCGAAAACCTGTGTGATCGAACTGTCATTTCATCAATCCTTGAATCCAACATTCGGCAGACAAAGCCCTTCAGCGAATAGCTGGTGCATGAGCGGTACTCGCACCAGCCGCCGCGTGGCCCCCCATTTAGAATTTAGAGTATCCACGACCTCCACCCCCCAGTCAAACGCCAGCCTTGCAAAACAAGATGGGTTTCAACAGGATCCGGATCTGGCGCAGCACTTGGCGTTCAGTCGTCAGCTTCTTACCGAAAATATGACCAGCGGAGCACCTTCCTTGCGTTCGCAGCCCGCGGAAATTTGCCCGGTCCCGACCAGATAACACTCAGTACGGCGCAAAACCACCGCTTCGACCTGGCCACCCAGGTAAACCCAGGTGCCGTAGCTGGATGCATCGGTTAACACGAACTGCCCACCCCGGCATTCCACGGTGGCATGCATACGCGACACACGGGGGTCGTTCAACGCAAGCGCGGCATCGTTGCCGCGGCCAATTGCGATTCTCGGGCTGCCGGCATGCAATTCCACCGTCTGGTCACCCGCTACCAGCACGAGCATCTGCGCAGCTGCATCGGTGTTCATCGACCGCCCCATCATCGTGGCGTCTTCCTCGCGGTCAAGCTGCCACTGCACACGGTACACATGGCTTGCGGCGTCTCTGCCTCGAAGATGCATGGGCCCCAGGCTGCGCAGCGACGCGCGCTGCAAAGGAGGCAGCGCCGCCCAGACATTCTGGGTGGTAAGAATCTGCGCGGCCCCCGCCAGGTCGGCCAGGCGCGCCGCTGAATTGACCGTGTCGCCAAAACAGTCGCCATCTATCTCAACCACTTCCCCGGACTCAATACCCATCTGCATTTGCACCGGCGCGGCACCCTGGCCGGGGCGCACCGGTCGCTCCAGCAGCTGCGTCTGGATACGCACGCAGGCGTTGACGGCATCCGCCTCCCCCGCAAAAACCACAAACAGACCATCGCCGAGCACCTTGACTACGCGGCCATTGTTTTTCTCGAATACCTGGCCCAGAGCAATAACCAGTTGCGTCACAAATCTCGACGCTGTTTCGTCACCCAGGCGCTGGAAAATCCCGGTGCTGCCAACCAGGTCCGCAAAAACAACGGTGGTCATGGAAGAGAGTGTGGTAGCGGACCGTCACCAAAAAAAATCAAGGTGCATGGAGCGCCCAACGGGTTGAAGAGAATCATTGTTCGCATCGCCAGATTTTTGCAGAAATACG
>JANLPN010000477.1:0-15511 GCA_031367285.1 Betaproteobacteria bacterium
AGCAGACTGATCTTGTGCGCCGAGGGGTTGCCGATCACCAGGCCGGTTGCGTTGCGGCCATGTGTCTGTATCACCGCCGGCAGCCGGCGGGCAATCTCGGCATAAGCTTGCTCCCAGGTGGCCGGCTCGAAGACGCCGTTACGCTTGATGAGCGGCGTGCGCAGCCGGTCCGGGTCTTCGTGCAGGTCTTTCAAGGCCACGCCTTTGGGGCAGATATAACCGGCGCTGAACACGTCGGCATCATGGCCGCGAATGCCGATGACCTGCTGGCCGCGCAGCTTGATCTCCAGGCCGCAGCAGGCTTCGCACAAGGGGCAGATGCGGTGGTGGATGGTGTCTGCGGTGTCGTTTGCCATGTTTCCTCCTCGCTTCACTTTAGTGCGGGGTACTAGGCCGCTTCGACCGCAAAACGCAGGCCGGCGTTTTTCTCCAGCCGCCGTATCAGGCGCGTACCCATGCTGGAGGCCGGCGTCCAGATGCCGCCGCGGACATCGGATGCGTCCTGCAGCAGGCACAGGGCCGCCTCGGTGATCATCTTCGAGGTGGAACCATAACCGGGGTCGCGGTCGCCCTTCACGGCTACCCGTGTGCTGTTGCCTGCCGCGTCTTCTCCAAGGAACAACACGTCGTAGAAGCCGGCCTCGCGTTCAGCCTTTGAGGGGCCTTCACCGGGTTTGGGGCCTGTGTCGGACAGCATGGATTTGTCCGCTGCTACCGCGTTGGCAAAGGCTTCGCCTTTTTCACCGGCGCCGGTGACCAGCATTTCGTCGTAGACAAAATCCTTGCCCCAGGCGTGCTGGAGCAGGAAGTTGGAGCGGTGTACGTTGCGGGTGTTGATGTCGGCCATCATGAACGGGGCCACCCACGCAGCAAGGGCTTCTTCGAACAGGGGCTTGTTGCCGCGCGGCTGCGCCGGGCCTTCAAAGCCCGGTGTCAGCGAGAACGGGCTGCGCAACAGACCGAGCACGCGCGGGTCGGCCTGGGCAGCGGCCAGCGTGGCCTTCAGGCTGGCCGCCGTGCCGCCGGAAAATGTGCCTTTCATCTTGCGCACGCGTCCTCGCACGCGGTTCGCAGCGGTACCGAAGCGGGCCTTCATTTCGTCTTGCAGCATGAATACGCCGAGGTCGAACGGGATCGAGTCAAAGCCGCAGGAGAACACGATACGTGCGCCGCTTGCCTTGGCCTGTGCCTCGTGCGCATCGATCATTTTGCGCATCCAGGCCGGTTCGCCGCACAGGTCCACATAGTCCACTCCGGACGCCGCGCAGGCCGCCACCAGCTCGTTGCCATAGAGCTGGTAAGGGCCCACGGTTGTCAACACCAGACGGGTCTGGGCCATCAGTGCCTGCAGGCCAGCCGGGTCCGCTGCGTCGGTCACCACCAGCGCCGTGTCCGCCGGTGCACCGACCTCGTCGCGCACAGCCGCCAGTTTGTCCGCGCTGCGCCCACCCATGGCCCAGCGCACACCGCTGCCGGCCGGGTAACGCTGTAGCAGGTATTCCACCACCAGGCGGCCGGTAAAACCGGTGGCGCCGTGGACGACGAGATCGAATGGTTTGGTCATGGGTGTCTCCGGTGTCTAGGTGCCGCGCTGCGCGCGCGATGGATACGGACAGGCATTGTGCGACGAAAGAACCTTCGGGCGTGTCACGTCGGGGGCTGTGGCCCTTCCTCGTTGTCCATCGACCAGCCCATGACCCATTGGTACGGCCAGAAGGTGGGTACCGACAGCTACCACCACGACGCCCGGTTTTTCCCTCGCGCCTGGTGTTGCCTGAGCGCCCCTGTCAAGCTGAAGGCTGCGCGCTGTCGGGTCCGAAGCGGCGCAAAAGATCGCAAAGGAACTCCGCTGCCGGGGTCAATGGCAGGTCGGGCCGCCGTATCATCACAATGGCGGGAGCCGGCAGCAGCTCGCGCACACGGATGGTTTGCAGTGTGTCGCGCGTCATCGGAAATTCACCCCATTGCACCGGCAGCATGGCCAGCAGGTCGCTGTGCGCCAGCGACACCATGATGGACATGGCGGAGCGGGCGTGCAGCAACACCGGCGGCGCGGGAAGCCCGTGGCTTTTGAAAAGCCGGGCAATGTCTTCCTCCGCGTTGTAGTCGACGGCGGTGATGGCCCAGTTGGCCTGGACCAATGCCTTCAGCGACCGCACACCCGCCAGCGGATGGCCCTTGCGGCACACCACGGCACGCCTGTTTTCAAACAGCACCTGCATTGACAGGCCGGGGGCCGGCGTGGTTTGCGGCGCGGCGCCCAGGTAGAAGTCGATCGTGCCGTTGCGCAGCGCACTTTCCACATCCGGGAACAGACCCTCGACCAACTGCAATTTGACCTGCGGGTAGCGTTGCCAGAATTTTTTCAGCGAATGGGGCAACATGCCCACGTGGGGCATGATGGACAGCGCCGCCACCACGGTGCCGCGCATGCCGCCACTGGTTTGCTCCAGCTCTTCGCGCGCCCGGCGCAACTCGGTGACCACCGCGCTGGCACGCTGGAAAAACAGCTTGCCCATGGGGGTGAGCACCATGCCCCGGGCTTCTCGCTCGAACAGCGTGGTGCCGAGTTCGCGTTCGAGTGCCCGGATGCTGCGGGTCAGGGCCGACTGGGCCAGTTCCAGATGCCGTGCGGCGGCGCGCAAGCTGCCGTGCTCGACGATGGTCACCATGTCACGGAGTTGGTTGAGCTTCATGCGGGGGGTATCAAAATTGCATCAGTCGGACGATTTTGCCATCTCGTTGAAAACAGGCGCTGTGTCTAGTGTCGGGCATGAACAAGCTGCTGATCCTGCTGACACTGCCTGAACAGGTCCGCCTGCAGTACTACCACGGCATCCGGGCCAGGTTCCCCGACGTCGAGGTCAATCTGGTCGATCACCACGGCAAGGTCGATCCCTACATCGCGGACGCGGACTTTCTGGTCACCTTTGGCCCGATGATGGCCGGGCATGTGCTGGAAAAGGCTGCAAAACTCAAGTGGATCCAGGCGCTGGGGTCGGGCGTGGACGGCATCACGGACCGGCCCGCGCTTGGTAGCGGTGTGGTGGTCACCAACCTGCACGGCATCCATGGCCCCCCGGTGTCCGAAGCGGCCATGATGGCCATGCTGGCGCTGGCGCGCAGCTTGCCGCGCACACTGCGCAACCAGCAACTGCACCGATGGGAGCGCACTGTTCCGCCGACGCTGCTAAAAGGCAAAACCGTGGTGATCTACGGCGTAGGCGTTATCTCCACGGAGCTGGCGCTCAAGTGCAAGGCTTTCGGCATGCGGGTTGTCGGTGTGAGTTCGGTCGCGCGCGACGTGCCGGGTTTCGACCAGGTCCATGCCCGCGCCCACCTGGCGCAAGCGGTGGGCGAGGCGGACTTTCTGGTTTTGCTCACGCCGTATTCGGAGGCCACCCGCGCCAGCGTAGACGCCTCGGTGCTGGCTGCCATGAAACCAGGCAGTTACCTGGTCAATCTGGCGCGCGGCGGCGTGGTTGACGAAGACGCGATGCTCGAGGTGCTGCGCCAGCGCCGTATCGCGGGCGCGGCGCTGGACGTGTTCAGCCAGGAACCGTTGCCCGAGAACCATCCGCTGTGGTCCATGGACAACGTCATCATCACGCCGCACCTGGGCGGGTTTTATGACGGTTATGTGGACCAGGCACTGCCGGTGATTGAACACAACCTGCGCAAGTTCCTCGCTGGGGACATCGCAGGCATGGTGAATCTGGTCAAACACTGATCGCCCCAACGGTAGCCGCCCATAACACCCAGGAGACCTCGCCATGAACGCCCCCCTTCGCATGCTGTTGCTGGCAATGGCCTGCTTGAGCGCAGCCGCCGCCCAGGCCCAGGCCTATCCGTCCAAGCCGGTGCGCATCATCGTCGGCCAGGCCGCGGGCGGAGGAATGGATACCCTGGCACGGCTGCTGGCGCAAAAATTGACAATAAGTCTGGGCCAGCCCGTGATCGTTGAGGTCAAGGCCGGCGCGGCTGGCATCATTGGCGCCGACTTCGTCGCCAAGGCGCCGCCGGACGGGTACACACTGCTCGTGGCGCCAGTCGGCAGCATGGTGTTCACCCAGATTCTCTACAGCAAGCTGCCGTACTCGGTGCTGCGCGACTTCGCGCCTATCTCGATGGTCGCAACCTTCCCGTTGCTGCTGGTGGTCAATTCCACCCAGCCCTTCATGTCGGTGCCGGAGTTGGTGGCCTACATGAAGGCCAATCCGGCCAAGTCCAACTACGGCGGGTCGGGCCCGGCGTTCCAGTTCGCCTCGGAGCTGTTCAAGATAAAAACCGCCACCAAGGCGGAATTCATCCAGTACAAGGGCACCAACGAAGCCATTTTGGGAATCATCTCGGGTGACTTGTTGCTGTCCCTGGCCGACACCGGGCCGGCGGCGGCCCTGATTGCTTCGGGAAAGCTGCGCGCATTGGCCACCACCTCGCCGCGTCGCCTGCCGTCGCTGCCCAACGTGCCCACCATGGCCGAGGCCGGCTTGCCCGACATGGAAATCCAGTTCTGGGCCGGCATTTTTGCGCCTGCGGGAACACCGCCCGCCATCGTGAAAAGGCTGGAGGCCGAAGTCAACCGGATCCTGAAAATGGCGGATATCAGCGAGCGTATGGAGGGTATTCAGGTCACGCCCGCGGGCGGCAGCTCGGAAGAGTTCGCGGCCATCCTGGCCAGCGATCTGGCGCGCTGGAGCGCCGTAGCCAAAGCAGCCAACATCAAACCGGCGGACTGAGCGGCAATCCGGTACCCGCGAACGGTTGAACCGCCCAGCGGCCAGCGGCGCTGGCGTACAGCCTGCGTGTTGCGAGAGTGGTGCTGGATGCATGGGATAACAAAACTGCATCAGTCAGAAGAATTTGCCATCTTTTTGAAAACGCCTGCCACCCCTAAAGTTGGCGCCAGACCGCAATGTCAAGCGGCCTCGAACCTGGAGACTCCCATGCATTTGTCCGCCAACAATGGCTTTCCCTCAACGGTTTTGGTCCGCTCGTCCCTGCGCAACGTGATGCGGCCCGCCCTGGCGGCGATGCTTGTGTTGGCCACCAGCCTGGGTTTCGCGCAGACCTGGCCGGCCAAGCCGGTGAAGATGATCGTTCCGGCCGCCGCTGGTGCCGCACCGGACGTGGTGGCGCGTTTGCTGGCCGAACGCCTCGGTGCAGCCTTGGGGCAAGGCGTGATCGTGGACAACAAACCGGGCGCGGGTGGTATCCCCGGCATGTCGGCGCTGGCGCATTCGGCCAACGACGGCTACACCATCGGTTTTGTGCCGGCCGCCATGGCCACCATCACGCCACTGGTCTACAAGAACCCGCAGTTCAACCCGGACGTGGACATCCTGCCCGTGGCCACGGTGGGCATCAGCCCGCTGATGCTGGTCACCCATGCCGGCAACGGCATCAACTCGCTGGCCGACCTGGCGAAGTACTCCAAGGCCAATCCTGGCAAAGTCAACTTTGCCGCACCGCAGCCCAACTCGCTGCCGCACCTGGCCGGCGAGATGGTCAGCAAGGCCGGCGACATGGGCCTGTTCACGGTGCCGTATCCCGGCCCACCGCAAGCCATCACGGCGGTGTTGGCCGGTGACGCCACGGTCACGGCCGACGGCCTGCCCGGCCTGGTGCAACACATCAAATCCGGCAAGTTGCGGGCGCTGGCGGTGACCTCGGGCAAACGCTTGCCGGGTTTCGAGACCGTGCCGGCGGTGGCCGAAACCTATCCGGGTTACGAGGCGATCGGCTGGTTCCAGATATTTGTGCCCGCCGGTACACCGCCGGCCGTGGTGGAAGCCATCAACCGCGAAGTCAACAAGATCACCCAGACGCCTGAGTTCGTTGCACGGATGGCCGATTTCGGTGTCTACCCACGCCAGGACAGCGTGCTGCTTGCACGCGAGTTTTTTGCCGGCCAGCAAAAGGCCATGAAGAAGCTGGTCACCGACCTGGGCGTGCAGGCGCAGTAAGCGTTGTCAAAACCACACCTGGTGCCGGCCTGGTAACCGCCCTCCGAATTCCCGCTATTTCCTGTTTGAAAGAGTCTTATGAGTGACCGCAAAAAGGCCCTCGTTACCGGTGGCGCCACCGGCATCGGCCGCAGTGCCGTGCTGGCCCTGGCCCGCGCCGGCTACGACGTGGCCATCAACTACGCCTCCAGCGCCAAGGGCGCACAGGCCACCGCGCTGGAAGCCCAGGCGCTGGGTGCCAAAACGCTGCTGGTGCAGTGCGACGTGAGCGACGACGCTGCGGTGCGCAAAATGCTGGCCACCGTGGGTGAATCGTTCGGCCACCTGGACGCCTTGATCAACAACGCCGGCACCACCGCCAGCTGGAAGGTCAAGGACCTGGAGAGCCTGGACATGGCCGAGTGGGACCGCACCTTCGCGGTCAATGTGCGCGGCACGTTCCAGGTTACGCGGGCGGCAGTGCCTTGGCTAAAAAAGGGCAGCAACCCCTCGGTGGTCAACAGCGCCAGCATCGTTGGCCTGCGCCCCGGCCCGCAGCCGCCGCCCTACGCAGCCAGCAAGGCCGCCGTGGTGAACCTCACCAAAACCCTGGCCTGGAACCTCGGCCCCGACATCCGCGTCAATGCGGTGGCGCCAGGCTGGATGGAAGGCGACTGGATGCAGCGCATGCTGGGCGACAAATACGACGACCTGATGGGCAAACGTGCCAAGCTCACCCCGCTAAAACGCTGCGTTACGGCCGACGACGTGGCCGAGACCATGCTGAACCTGTTGCAGAGCAACCGCTTCGTCACCGGCGAGATCGTGGTGATCGACGGTGGCTTTACCAGCTCCACCTGAAACCTGAGGACCCGAACATGTTGCAAGGATTCGTTCCCTTTCCGCCCGAGTTTATGGCCCGCTACCGCGAAAAAGGCTACTGGCGCGACCAGTCGCTGGCGCAGGAATTCGATGCCGTCTACCGGAAGTTTGCCGACCGCACGCTGCTGATCGACGGTGAGCGGCAATTCACCTATGCCGAGCTGGACCGGGTGACGAGCAATCTCGCGCTGAACCTGCTCGAGATCGGCCTCAAGCCGCTGGACCGCGTGGTGCCTACGCTGCCCAACGTGCATGAGTTCGTGTTGCTGTACTTCGCGCTGCAAAAGCTCGGGTGTATTCCGATTGCGGCGCTGGTCACCCACCGCTACGCGGAAATCAGCCAGTTTGTGGCTTTGTCCGGTGCCGCCGCCTGTGTGTATCCCGAGACATCGGGTGACTTTGCGTTCTCGCCCATCATCGACCGCATCCAGGCCGAGAACGCCAGCCTGAAAATTCGCCTGGTGTTGGGCACGCCGAAAGCCGGTGAACACTCGTTGCGTGCGCTGATCGACAAACCCGCAACATTGCCTGCCTCCATGCTGGCCGATATCCAGATCGACCCGACCGACCCCTGCATCTTCCAGCTCTCGGGTGGCACCACCGGCATCCCCAAGCTGATTCCGCGCACCAACAACGACTACGCCTACAACTCCAAGGTGGCGGCTTCGGTGTGCGAGGTTACCGGCGACTCGGTGTTGCTGCTGGTGCTGCCGATCGCGCACAACCTGCCGCTGGCCTGCCCCGGCATCCAGGGTTTCATGTTCCAGGGCGCCAAGGTGGTGTTGCATGCCAACACGCGGCCGGCCGAGATGTTTGCCTTGATCCAGAAACACCGGGTCACGCACCTCAAAGTGGTGCCGGCCTTGCTGATACGCCTGATCAACGACCCGAGCGTAGGTGACTACGACCTGTCGAGCCTGAAGCTGATCCAGAGCGGTGGCCAGCGCATGCAACCCGAAGTGCGCGCCAAAACCCGTGCCCTGATCCCGGGCGTTTTCGTGCAGGAAAACTTCGGCATGTCCGAAGGCACCCTGATGTTCGTACGTGCCGGTGATTCCGAAGAAGTAAAGCTTGAGACCTGTGGCCGGCCCGTGTGCGCCGACGACGAAGTCAAGCTGCTCGATGAAGAAGACCGCGAGGTGCCCATGGGCCAGGTCGGCGAATTGACGGTGCGCGGCCCCTACACCTTGCGTGGCTATTTTGGTGTGCCCGAATACAACGCGCGCCAGTTCACCAGCGATGGCTTCTACCGCTCCGGCGACTTGATGCGTTTGCATCCCTCGGGCAACTACGTGGTGGAGGGCCGCAAGAAAGACCTGATAAACCGCGGTGGCGAAAAAATCAGTGCCGAAGAGGTGGAAAACCTGATCCTCATGCACCCGGCCGTTCAGAACGTGGCCTGTGTGCCGATGCCCGATGCCAACATGGGCGAGAAGATGTGCGCCTTCGTGATCCTGAAAAGCGGGCAGTCGCTGGTGCTCAAGGAATTGGTGGCCTTTCTGCTCACCAAGGAGATCGCCAAGTTCAAGCTGCCGGAGCGGCTGGAGCTGCTGGCCGACTTTCCGGTATCCACCTTTGGCAAGGTGTCCAAGAAGGCGCTGGGTGAACTGGTGACCGAGAAGCTCAAGGCCGAGCAAACGTCTCAGGCCGCCTGACAGCCACAACACCAACACTCCCATGAGAATCATCGACCTGCACTGTTACCCCGGCACCCAGACCTGGATCGACGCCCAGGGCCCGTACCCCGAGGCGCTGGCCAGCTACTGGAAACGCGACTGGGTTGCCAAAACCGAAGACGAAGTGATAGCGGAGTTCACGGCAGCCGGCGTGGACGCCTGCCTGGTCGCACTCGATCTGGAGACCACGGTCGCCACACCGCCGTGCACCAACGAATACGTGCACGGCATGTGGAAAAGGCATCCCCAGCGCGTCATCCAGTGCTGGGGGGCGGTCGAACCGGCCAAGGGTGAAGTGGCAATACGCCAGGTAAAAAAAGCCGTGCAGGAACTGGGTTTTATCGGCTTTCACTTCCACCCCATCATGCAGCACTTTGCCGTGAACGACCGGCGTTATTACCCGCTGTTCGAGGTTATCAATGGGCTCAAAGCGGCCGTCATGATTGACGTGGGTACGACAGGCATGGGGGCCGGCATGCCCGGCGGCAATGGCGCGCGGGTGCGGCATGCCCACCCGGACGCGATTGACGACCTGGCGGCCGACTTTCCGAATCTCAAGATCATCATGGCGCACCCCGGCTGGCCCTGGGTGGACCAGACCACGGCGGTGGCGCTGCACAAAGGTAATGTGTACTGGGAGATGTCGGGCTGGGCACCGAAACACTTCCCCGGCAACCTCAAGGTGGACATCCGCGGCCGGCTGCAGGACAAGATCATGTTTGGCAGCGACTACCCGAGCCTGCCCTACGAACGCATACTGCGCGAGTGGAGCGAGCTCGGCTACAAAGACGCGGTGATGGAAAAAATCATGCACGGCAACGCCGAACGCGTGTTGGGCCTGTGATGCCGCACAACGATCCGATCCTGTTTGAAATGCGCGGCCAGGTGGCCTTGCTGACCCTCAACCGCCCTGAGACGCGCAATGCCTTGAGCGGCGAAGACATGTTCGCGGCGTTTGAGCAACTGTTCGAGCGGCTCAATGGCGACCTTGGCATCCGCGCGGCAATCCTGACCGGGGCCGGCAGCGCCTTCTGCTCAGGCGGCAATGTGGCGGAGATGCGTGACCGGGGCGGCATGTTCCGCGGGACTCCGGAAGAAATCGCGGCCAACTACCGTGCCGGCATCCAGCGCATTCCGCGTGCCTTCCAGAACCTTCAGGTGCCAATCATCGCGGCCGTCAACGGGGCGGCCATTGGCGCCGGCAACGACCTGGCCTGCATGTGCGACATCCGCATCGCGTCCAGCACCGCGCGTTTCGCCGAGAGTTTCGTCAAGCTCGGCATTGTGCCGGGTGACGGTGGCTGCTGGCTGCTGCCACGGGTAGTAGGGTCCTCGCGTGCCGCAGAGATGGCCTTGACCGGCGACACGCTGGGCGCCGACGAAGCTTTGCGCATCGGGCTGGTGTCGCGTGTCGTTGCGCCCGAAGCGCTGCTCGAAGAAGCGTTGGGCCTGGCCGACCGCATTGCAGTCAACCCGCCCCAGGTGCTGCGCTGGACCAAACAACTGCTCAAGCAGGCTGCCACCGGCACGATGGACGAGGCGCTGGATTTTGCGGGCCGCTTCCAGGGCCTGGCCCACCACACCGCCGACCATGCAGAAGCCATCAAGGCATTTTTTGAAAAGCGCCCGCCGGTGTTCGGTCAATGAAACAAGCGCCCATGGACACTGTCCTGATGCAAGAAAGGCCCGCCAACGGCGTGGCCGTGCTGCGCCTGAACCGTCCGGCGGTGCTTAATGCGCTGAACCTTGATTTGCGCCACGCGCTGGCGCAAGGCTTCACGCGGCTGGAGGCCGACGCGACGGTGCGTGTGATCGTTATTGCCGGCAGCGAACGCGCCTTTTGTGCCGGCGCCGACCGGAACGAATATGTGGATGCCACGCCGACCGACATCATCGAACGCCGGATGGACCGCCTGTGGGGCGCCATCAGCGGCTGCCGCAAACCGGTGATTGCCGCGGTGCGCGGCCACGCGTTGGGCGGTGGTTGCGAGCTGGCCATGCATGCCGACATCATCATCGCTGGCGAAGGAGCGCGTTTTGGCCAGCCCGAGGTGCTGGTCGGCATCATGCCCGGCGGCGGTGCCACGCAGCGGCTGACGCGTGCGGTCGGCAAGTTCCGCGCCATGAAGCTGTTGCTCGGCGGTGCACCCGTCCACGCATCGGAAGCCCTGGCCATGGGCCTGGCCAGCGAGGTGGTGGCCGATGCCGAGGTCGAGCCGCGCGCGCTCGCGTTGGCGGCGCTGTTGGCTGCCGGCCCCCAGCAGGCGCTGCAATTTATCAAGGAAGCCGTGCTGCAGGGCATGAATCTGCCGCTGGAGCAAGGCCTGCAGTTCGAGCGCAAGTCGTTCCAGCTGCTGTTTGCCACGGCAGACAAAACCGAAGGCATCCGGGCCCGGCTGGACAAGCGGCCACCGGCCTTCGCCGGGCTGCCCGCAGACCGGCCTGGCAACGATTGAAAGTTTTCAAAACAGGATGGGCAAGGACATGAAACTCAAACGTATCGCGGTAGAAGAAGCTTTCGTCACGCAGGACATTGCCGACGAATGGAAAAAGGTGCTGGCCAGCAAGTTCGTCGAACCGGGCTTTCGCATGATGGGGCAGACCATCCTGGGCGACGACCCCGGCGCACGGATGGTCCATTCGAGGTTGATCGACATCGGTGCCGGGCGTATCGCCCACATGGACGCGACCGGCATCGACCTGGCGGTGTTGTCCATTACCTCGCCGGGCGTCCAGGCCTTCGACGCCGTCACGGCGACCCGGCTGGCCAAAGACGCCAACGACGTGCTGGCGGCTGCCGTCAAAGCCAACCCGACCCGCCTGGCCGGCCTGGCGGCCGTAGCGCCGCAGTACCCGGTGGGCGCCGCGCTGGAGCTGGAACGCGCCGTGCGTACACTGGGCATGAAGGGTTACCTGATCAACTCGCACACCATGGGCGAGTATCTGGACGACACCAAGTTCTGGCCCATCTTCGAGGCCGCCCAGGCGTTCGACGTGCCGCTCTACCTGCACCCGCGCGAGCCCTCGCCGGCGATGGTGGACCCGTTCCTGGACTACGGCCTCTACTTCGCGGGTTTTGGTTTTGCCGTCGAAACCAGCCTGCATGCCATGCGCCTGATCATGTGCGGCCTGTTCGACCATTTCCCCAAGCTGCGGATCGTGCTCGGCCATATGGGTGAAGGCCTGCCATTCTGGCTGCAGCGCATCGACAACCGCTATCTGCTGCAGGTCAAGATCGGCGCGGTCAAGAAGCTGCCGCGGCTGCCCAGCGAATACTTCCTCGACAACTTCGTCATCACCACGGCAGGCGTGATGTCCGCGCCCGCGCTCAAGCTCAGCCTCGAAGTGCTGGGCGCGGAGCGCATCATGTTCGCCGCCGACTACCCGTATGAAAGCGTGGAGGAAGGCGTGAAGTTTCTTGACACGGTGGACATCGGCGAGGACGTGCGCCAGAAGATCTATTCCACCAACGCCGAGCGCATTTTCAAATTGACCTGACGCCCTCGGCCGGCGGCGGCGCGGCAGGCGTCGGCCACCGGCCACCGCCGGCCGTTCCCCGGCAAGCGCTTTCCGTTCCGTTTTCAGAACCACCATAAGGAGACAAACATGACAAGCAGCCAACGTTCCTTCACCGCCTCGCGCCTCGCCGCGTGCCTCCTGTCCGCGAGCCTCGCCGTGGCGGCCACCAGCACCTACGCCGCCGGCGAAATCGTCATTGGCGCTTCGTTGCCGCTGTCCGGCCCACTGGCCGGTTTCGGCAACTACCAGAAGTGGGGTTACGAGACCGCCGTCAACGACCTGAACAAGGCCGGCGGCATCAGCGTGGGCGGCAAGAAGATGCAGGTCAAGCTGGTCATTCGCGACGACAAGACCGACCCCAATGTGGTGGCCAGCAACACCGAGACGCTGATTTCGCGCGACAAGGCGGTGGCCATGCTGGGCTCCTGCACGCCGGTGCTGGTCAACGCGGGCGCACTGGTGGCCGAACGCCGCAAGGTGCCGCTGGTGGCGGGCTGCGATCCGCTGGGCGCCTTCAAGTCGGTGCGGGCCTGGAAGTACGCCTGGGTCATGTTCTTCGATGAGGGTGACCTGTCCACCGCACCGTTCCGCATGTTGGCCGACCTGAGCCTGAGCACCAACAAGAAGGTCGCGATCCTGCATGACAACGGGCCCGACGGGCAGGTGGTGGGCGGCAAGATCTGGCCCGATACGGCCAAGGCGGGTGGGTACCAGGTGGTTCAGAACACCTCGTTTCCGGTCGATGCGCAGCAGTTCACCACCATGATTGGCGAGGCCAAGGCCACTGGTGCGGATATCGTTCTGGTAGACGCCATTCCGCCGCAGGCGATTGCCATGCGCAAACAGATGGCCGCGGCCGGCTACAACCCCAAGCTGCTGGTGATGGAAAAGGGCGCCGAGCCCGAGCAGTTCGCGCAGGCGCTGGGCAAGCTTGCCGACGGCATACTGGTGGGTGGCTACTGGGACCCGAGTTTTCCGTATCCGGGCGCGGCCGAGCTCGGCAAGCGCTACGAGACCGAAACCAAACAGACCCAGAGCCAGCACATCGCCGACTCACATGCCGCCGCCCAGGTGTTGCTCGACGCGATTGCCGCTGCCGGCAGCCTGGACCGGGAAAAGATAAACGCCGCCATAGCCAAGACCAACAAGAGCTACGTGATCGGCCCGGTCAAGTTCGACGCCGGCAACACGTCGGCCATTCCGATCACGGTGATGCAGTGGCAGGGTGGCAAGTCGGTCGTGGTGTGGCCCAAGGAACGCGCCAACGGCAAGCTGATCTTCCCGTTGCCGGCCACCAACTGACCCGCCGCTGCCCCGCACGACCGACGCACCGACCCGCATGAATCTTGAAGTGGTCGCCAACAGCCTGGTTTCGGGCTTTCTGCTCGGCGGCATCCTGGCGCTCACGGCGCTCGGGTTGTCGATCGCGCTGGGGGTCATGCGGCTGGTCAACCTGGCACATGGCGAACTGCTGGTCAGTGGCTCCTACCTGGGCTATTTCCTGCTGCGCATGACGGGCATCGATCCGATTGCCGGCCTTGCCTTGGTGGGTGCGGCGATGGCCTTGATGGCGTTTCCGCTGCAGCGCATCCTGATCGCCCCGCTGGCCGGCAAAGGCATGGAGGCGCCGATGATCACGATGTTCGGTGTCTCGGTGATTCTGCAGAACCTGTTTCTGCTGGCGTTCAGCGCCGACACACGGGCCATCGACACGCCGTATGCCGCCAGTGCGGTCCGGCTGGGCCCCGTCACGGTGCCCGAGATCTACGTCATCGGCTTCGCGGTGTCGGTGGTGCTGGTGGTGCTCGTGCACCTGCTGGTTTCGCGCACGGCGTTTGGGCGCGAACTGCGTGCCAGTTCGAGCGACGCGGGTGCCGCCGCCGCCATGGGGGTGGACGTGCGCCGCGTCCATGCCCTTACGTTTGCGCTGGGAGCGGCCTGCGCGGCAATGGGCGGCGTGTTGCTGGGCACGGCGTTTTCTTTCACGCCCAGTTCCGGCGGCACCTACCTGCTGATCAGCTTTGCGGTGGTGGTGCTGGGTGGCATCGGCAATATCTTCGGAACGCTGGTGGCGGGTATTGTGCTGGGGCTGCTGCAGAGCCTGGGCGCGGTTGTTTTTGGTGATGGCTACCGGGACCTCGTAGGGCTGGTGTTGTTCCTGCTGGCGCTGGCGCTGCGTCCGCAGGGTATTGTGGGAAGCGGTGTACGTTGATGTCGGCATTTGCCAAAGAAGCCATGGTGGTGCGCGCGCAGCCCGGCGGCTTGCACGCGCAGCTACCCCTGCTGCCGGTGGCAATTGGCTTGTGCCTGCTGGCCGCGGTCGCGCCGGTGATGTCGGATTACCCCCTGGAGATCGGCTTTCGCGTGTTGCTGTTGGTCACGCTTGCCGAGGCCTGGAATCTGCTGGCCGGCTACGGCGGCCTGGTGTCGCTGGGCACCGCATCGTTCGTGGGTATCGGCGCCTACGCGCTGACCGGCATCATGAACAAGACCGGTGTGCCGCTGGCCCTGGCGCTGCCGCTGGCGGGCGCCTGCGCCGCGCTGCTTGCGGCCGTGGTCTCCGGCGCGGTGTTCCGCTTGCGCGGCCTGTACTTTACGGTCGGCACGCTGGCTCTGGCCGAGGCGGCGCGTTTGTTCATGATCAATTACAACGGTTTTGGTGGCGCCACCGGCTTGTTCCTGGCGCAGGACCCTCCGGGGCTGCGCAGCCTGTATTTGATCGCCGTGGCGCTGCTGGCCTTTACCACGCTGGTGATGACACTGGCCACGCAATCGCGCTTCTCCATCCTGCTGCGCGCCGTGCGCGACGACGAGGATGCGGCCGCGCAGATCGGCGTGCGGCCTTTTCGCATCAAGCTCGTGGTGTTCGTGGCCGCGAGTTTCCTGATGGGCATGGCAGGTGCGTTGCAGGGGCTCAAGCTCGGCGCCATCGAGCCCTACGGCATGTTCGGCATCCAGTGGACCGTGAACGTGTTGTCCATCGTCATCATCGGTGGCCAGGGCTTGCGCGCCGGACCGCTGGTGGGCGCCATTTTCGTGGTGGCGGTGGGGGAACTGCTGGCCGACTATCCCGCCGTGCACCTGGCGTTGACGGGTGTGATCCTGATCGTCGTGATCCGTTTTGCGCCGCAAGGGCTGGTCGGGCTGGCGCTGCGCAAGTTCAGTGCTGCAAGAGAGCGTGGTAAATGAGCGCCGCGCCGGGCCGCCCCAAGCAAGATCGCACCGCAGCCTGTTGGGCGGAGGTTGCTTTATGAGCGCCGCGCCGGGCCGCCCCAGACTAGATCGCACCGCAGCCCGTTGGGCGGAGGTTGCTCTATGAGCGCCGCCGGCCCGTTGTTGCGCGCGAGCGGGCTGGTCATGCGCTACGGCGGCGTGGTGGCCACCGACAAGGTTTCCTTCATGGTGGCGCGCGGCGAGGTGCTGGGCATCATCGGCCCCAACGGTGCGGGCAAGTCCACCTTGATCAGCCTGCTGGCCGGTGCCTTGACC
>JANLPN010000492.1:0-9913 GCA_031367285.1 Betaproteobacteria bacterium
GGTTCAATCTCGGCGTGTTCTCCCGCACAGTAAATTTCCGTGCGGTTGCAGGTGGAGACAATGGTGGCCTCCGGTGCCCGCGAAAGCGCCTTGCGCAACCCGTGCAGCGTGGGCTGGATTTGCTCACTGGCAAACGCAAACCGGCCGCGCAAATCCAGCGGCGCGGTGGTGTGGTTGATGCCTAGTGCCCAGACTGCCATAAGAGATAGTTTCGCCCGATTATAAAATTTGCGCCACCATGGGAATCCTGAATACCGTGAACCAGTTACTTAACCTTGCCGCACCGGCATTTGCGGTGGCGGTCCTGGTGCCGGTTTTTGCGCGACTGATGCTTGCTGGCAAGGGTGGTGGACCGGTCTTTTGGGCGCAATTCGCGATCAATTTTTCAGCCTGCCTGGCCGTGCTGCTTGCCGGTCTGTGGTTTTGGGGCCAGGACGGAAAAATGGGCACCTACCTGGCAATGGTGCTGGTCTGTGCCAGCAGCCAGTGGGCGATGCAGCGCGCCTGGAAGGTTTGACCGGCGCCGAGCAGCGCCAGTCAGGTCTCGTAAACGAACGGCTTTTCGCTGACGCGCGATCCGCCTGCGGCGTCGTCCGTGCCGGACATCGACACCCGGTCGCGCCCCGCATGTTTGGCGCGGTACAGGGCGCCGTCCGCCAACTGGATAAGCATGTCCAGCGACACCAGTTGCCCCGGCGCCGCGCCGGCCGCGCCAACACTTACCGTCACTTGCACGGTCTGGCCCAGGACTACCAGTTGGGCTGTAGCGGAAACGGTCTCGCGTACACGCTCGGCTAACTGCTGGGCTTGCGCCACCGGAGTGTTGGGCAACAGCACGATGAACTCCTCGCCGCCCCAACGCGCCAGCAAATCAGTGGCGCGCAAGGCCTGCAGGCAACGTTTGCCGACCTCCACCAGGACATGGTCGCCGGCCAGATGGCCATGTGCATCGTTGATTGCCTTGAAATGGTCTACATCCAGAACCAGCACCGCCACTGGTTGGTGGTAGCGACGCGCCAGATCAATCTCGCGCTCAGCGGCCGGCATGAAGCGGCGCCGGTTGCTGAGGCCGGTGAGGCTATCGACCATTGCCAGCTCGTTAACCCTGCCCCAGGCCTGTTCCAACGCAATCACCAGAATTATGTTGCTCCCCCCGAATACCAGGGCCAGCGGAATCGGAACCAGCATGGAAATCCACAGGGCGTTGCCCATGCTGCCGTGGCCTAACAGGCGCAGACTGAGCCAGGTCAATGCCAGCGACCCCAGCGAGGCGCACATGACGGTGAGCGCCGTGGCGCGCAGGACGCCCATACGGCTCACCCAGCGGGAGACGCGTCGTAGCCGGGGCGAGATCTCTTTCACGCCGTGGTGCAACTGTGCCTTGCGGCCACGCTGGGTCTACCTACTTGCCGGTCTTGAAATTGCTGAACGTGCGCGTTTGGACTTTGCGGATATCCTGCGGCAGAGCATCCGGCGCAATCATGGTCTTAGTGGCTGCGGCGTCCAGAAAGATGGACTTGTTCTCGGCCACTTCTTTCTTGACGAATTTCAACGAGGCCGCGTTCGGGTTGGCGTAGAAGACCTTGTTGGTTAACGAGGCATGTACTTCCGGGCGCAGGATGTAATTGATGAACAGGTGGGCGTTCTCCACATTCTTGGCGTCCTTGGGGATGGCCATGGTGTCAAAAAACAAGGTGGCTCCCGTCTTCGGTACCAGCGCTTCGATCACCACCGGCACCTTGGGCTTTTTCTTGGCTTCGTCTGCACGGCTGCGCGCGATATTGATGTCTCCCGAGAAGCCCATCACCAGGCAGGTGGCGCCACTGGCCATTTCCTCGATATAGCCGGATGATGAGAAACGCGTTACATAGGGACGGATAGCCTTGAGCAGCTTGGCGGCTTCGGCGTAATCCGCCGCATCACGGCTATAGGGTGGTTTACCGGCATAAAGCAAGGCTGCCGGCAAAACCTCGGAGGCCGAATCCAGTACGCTGACGCCACAGCTCTTGAGTTTGCTGACGTACTTCGGGTCGAACAGCAGGCTCCACGCGTTGTCGGGCATTGGCATATCACCCAGCGCCGCCTTGACCTTGTTGACGTTGATGCCAACCGTGACGTAGCCCCACATCCAGTCCACCAGATACTGGTTGCCCGGGTCCAGCTTAGCCAGTTGTTCCAGCAAACCCTTGTCCAGATTGCCCCAGTTGGTCAGCTTGGAGCGGTCCAGTTTTTGCAGCAAGCCGCCTTCAATTTGCGTCTTGGCAAAATGGGAGCCGGGTACCACGATGTCGTAGCCGGTCTTGCCCGCCACCAGCTTGGCGTGCAGCACTTCGTTGTTGTCGTAGTTGTCGTAGCGGACCTTGATGCCGGTTTCTTTCTCGAAATTCTTGATCGTGTCGTCAGCGATGTAGTCTGACCAGTTGTAGATGTTGAGCACCTTGGGATCTGCGCTATTGGCAATGCCCGTGGCCAGTGCCGCGCTTGCGGCCAACGCCAATTTAATCGTGATCCTCTTCAATCTGAACGCCATGGTATGAGCCCTTTCTGTGTGAAGGAAGTTATAAGCAGCCGCGCGCGCGGTGCGGCAATCATCACAAAATCATAACAAAGCCCGGTCGTGAGGGCCCTCAAACCCCATGGCGTCCTAAATGGTCTTGCGTTGCTTTTCCTGCAACTGCCGCTGCAGTAACTGGATGGTAGTGGACGTCCCGGACAGGTTGGGGTTGACTTTGAGTGCCCGTTCGAAATAGCTGAGCGCGCGTTCGAAATCACCCATGTTGAGGTAAATCTGGCCATAACCCGACAGCGCCCCAAAGTGGTTGCTATTGCGTTTGAGCACCTCGTCGCAGTCTTTGAGCGACTGCTCAAACTCACCCAGCAGGTAATATGCCGTGGCGCGTTTGTTCCAGGCCTCCGCAAACGAGGGCTTCTTGCGGATGATGTCGGAAAAAGTCGCCACCGCTTCGGCCATCCT
Organism: Betaproteobacteria bacterium; assembly: GCA_031367285.1. Taxonomy (GTDB): domain Bacteria; phylum Pseudomonadota; class Gammaproteobacteria; order Burkholderiales; family Burkholderiaceae_C; genus CAISIP01. Next base: position 2,975 of record JANLPN010000492.1, read on the forward strand.
GTCCGTTTCCATTTGCTGCACCCCGCGCTGGTACAAGGCGTCTATGGCCCGGTCGCCGGAGCGGCTCCAGATTTGCCACATGGATGCAGTGGCAAACAAACGCACGCGTTCGTCTTCATCGTGCAAACGCGGCACCAGTCGGTCCGCATCGGCCATCGTGCCGATCTCGCCGAGGCGCAGCACGGCAGCACGTCGAACCTCGACCGATGGCTGCTCCAGGGCTTTGAGGGCCTGGACGCGGTCTGGCGCTTTGTCGGCGGCGGCAACCGGCAATACAACCGCCAGCAAGAGCAGGCCGATACGGAACCACTGGGCATTGGACATGATGTACCTCCGAAAGCACTTGGATTTGCCGGTGTGCGGCTTCCACGTCCCAAGAATACGCCGCTTTTGGGCTCCGTTGGGCAGCTTCCGCCGTCTTTGTAGATCATCCACGCTTCTGCCGGCCCGCTGGCCGGGCCTGTCAGCGCAACACGGATTCAGGTGCTCAGCAAGGCCCCGTCCACCACGATGTCGGCCCCGTTGATCAGGCGCGATTCGTCGGACGCCAGAAACAGCACGGTATAGGCCACATCGTCAGGTTCACCCAGGCACTGGAACGGGTGCAGGTCCTTCATGCCTTGAATGGCTTTGTCCTTGCCCCAGCGCGCCACGGCGCCGGCTTCGGAAAGGGGAGTGCGGATGTAGCACGGATGCACGACGTTAACGCGAATACCGTAGCCCTTGCGCGCGCAGGCCACGGCCGCCTGCTTGGTCAGTGCCCGTACGCCTCCCTTGCTGCTGCCATACGCCGCGCCGCCCGGCGTACCGACGTAAGCCGCCACTGAACCGATATTGATGATCGACCCCCCACCGCTATCCTTCATACAGGCAACCGCCTCCCGTATACCCAGAAAAACGCCATCCAGGTTGACATGCATGACACGCCGCCAGTCTTCGAAAGCCAGTAACTCGAACGATTCCGGTGGTGGTAGCGCGATACCGGCGTGATTGACCAGCACGTCAAGCTGGCCAAACCGCCGCAGCGCCTGGGCAACCACGCTTTTCCAGCTCGCCGGGTCTCCGACGTCGTGCTGAAAAAACGCAGCCTCAATACCCTCAGCGGCCAGCAGTTCCAGCGCCGCCGTGCTCTGGTCGGGTTGGATGTCGGTCAGCACCACCCGCGCGCCTTCCTGTCCCAGGCGCAGCGCGATGGCCTGTCCGATACCGCCGGTACCGCCGGTGACTAGCGCGACCTTGTCCTGCACGCGGCCACGCCGGGCAGGTGTTGAGCTCGCCATGGGATCCTCTGCAGCTACTGCGCTTCGAGGCCGACCTTGCGGATGGTTGCCGCCCAGCGCTCGACCTCGGACTTCATGAGCGTGGCCGACTCGGCCTGGTTGCGCGCCGTGGAGAACAGGCTGATGTCGCGGTATTTGCTCACGACTTCGGGCTGCGCCAGTACCTGGTTCATGTCGCGGTTGATCTTCTGCGCCATGTCCGCCGGCAGGCCCTTGGGGCCCATCAGCGCGAACCAGCCCACCGCCACGTAACCTGGCACGGTGTCCTTGATCAATGGAATGTCTTCCAGCCCTGTCAGCCGCTTGTCGCTGGTAACGGCGATGGCCCGCATGCGGCCGGACTTGACCAGCGGCAACAAGGGTGCGATGCCGTCCACATAATACTGCAGGTCACCCTTGACCAGCGACTGGATGGCGGTGGCCGGCTGGTTGAACGGTACATGCTGCAAGGTGATGCCGGTCGCGTCGGACAATCCATGGCCCACCAGGAACGGCAGGGTTCCGGTTTCGGTACTTCCAAAAGCAACTTGTCCCGGTTTGGCCTTGGCAGCGCTGATCAGCTCGGCCAACGATTTTCCGCCGATTTCGTTGTTGGCGACGATCACCATCGGCGAGTCCGCCACAAAACCCAGGGTGGCGAAGTCGTTCACGGGATCGTATTTGGCCGCTTTCAGAAGTTTGGGCGTTACCAGCACGGCACCAGCATGCGCAAACATCAGGGTGTAGCCATCGGGGGCCGCGCTCTTGACCGACTCCATGGCGATCATGCCGCCCGCACCGGGTTTGTTTTCAATCAGGATGGGCTGGCCCCACAGCGCGCCGAGCCGTTCGGCCATGATGCGCGCTGCGGTGTCGGGTGCCGTGCCGGCTGGTGCGCCGAGCACCAGTTTCACGGGTTTGGTCGGCCACGACTGGGCCAACGCCAGCGTGGAACTGGCCACAGCGCACAACGCGACGAGGGTGTTGAGGAATAACGAGCGTTTCATGGCGATGTCTCCGGTTGAAAGTTAAGTTGAAAAAGGGGATGAAAAAAATTGGCAGGCACGCTCACAAGCGCACGCTCGCCCGTCCCTTGAGGCCGAGTATCTGGCGGGCTTCTTCGGGCGTGGCAATCTCCAGGCCAAGCGATTCCAGAATGCCGCGGATCAGGGTGACCTGTGCCGCATTGCTGGGTGCCAGCCCTCCGCGTCCCAGATAAAGCGAATCCTCCAGGCCCACGCGTACATTGCCCCCCATCAGAGCGGCCTGGGTCACCAGGGACATCTGCCGGCGCCCGGCGCCCAGCACCGACCATTGGTAGTCGTCGCCGAACAGCTTGTCGGCAATGCGTTTCATGTGCGTCAGGTTCTCGGGGTCGCCACCGATACCGCCCAGCACACCCAGCACAAACTGGATAAACGGCCGCTCCACGAAACCGCGCTTTACAAAGTGTTCCAGCGTGTAGAGGTGGCCTACGTCGTAACACTCGAACTCGAAGCGCGAACCGAGTGGCTGGCCAACACGCTTGAACAACTGCTCGATGTCGCCAAAGGTGTTGCGAAAGATCGAATTGCGCGAGCCTTCCAGGAACTCCGGCTCCCAAGGGTGTTGCCACTCCTTGATCTTGTCCAGTATCGGGAAGAAACCGAAGTTCATTGAACCCATGTTGCAGGATGCCATTTCGGGCGCCACATCCAGCGCGCCGGCCAGCCGCTGGTCCATGGTCATGGTGTGGGCGCCGCCGGTGGTGATGTTGATTACCGCGTCGGTTTGCGCGTGGATCGGAGCCAAGGCTTGGCGGTACACCGCGGGGTCGAAGGACGGGCGTCCGTCCACGGCATCACGCACATGCAGGTGCAGCACGGCGGCACCGGCCTCGGCCGCCGCGATGGCGCTCTCAGCGATTTGCGTGGGTGTGATCGGCAGATACGGCGACATGGTCGGCGTATGGATGGAGCCGGTCACCGCGCAGGTGATGATGACTTTGCGGCCCATGGTCAGACCTCAACAAACGGTTCCGCAATAACGCGGTTTTCGATGACGCCAATGCCGCTGATTTCCGCCCGCATGACATCGCCCACCTTGAGGAAACGCGGCGGTTTCATCGCCACGCCGACGCCCGACGGTGTGCCGGTGGCTATCAGGTCGCCGGGCTCCAGCGTGAAGGCGGTGGACAGGTGTTCTATCTGCTGGTAGATGTTGTAGACCATGCCGCCCGTGGATTCCCGCTGGCGCAGATCGCCGTTCACGTACATGGACAGGGTAAGGGCGTGCGGGTCCGCAATCTCGTCATCCGTCACGATCCAGGGGCCAATGGGGCCGGTGGTATTGAAGGACTTGCCCATGGTCATGGTGGGCGAGCGCATCTGCCAGTCGCGCACAGTCACGTCGTTGCAGACCATATAGCCGGCAATCACGGAACGGGCATCTGCTGCTGGCACGTGGCGGCAGCGTTTGCCTATGACCACGCACAACTCGACTTCATAGTCCAGCTTGTCCGATACACGCGGCATATGCACCGGGGCAAAGGGCCCGTTGACACACGACACCTGCTTGTTGAACCAGACCTGCACGTCGGGCACTTTGATGCCGGCTTCCACCGCCTCCGCCACGTGTTTGCTGTAGTTCATGCCGATGGCAAGGTACTTGCCCGGATTGGGTACCGGCGCAATCAGGTGCACGTCCGACAGCGGGTAGGTCACGGCGTGCGCCGGCCCAAGCTCGCGTGCACGTTCCATGGCCGCAGGCCCGGCCCGCAGCAGCTCCAGCATGGTGGCGGGAAGAGCGGGGTCCGAGGCATGCAGGGCTATCACCTGCTGGCCGACCAGTTTGCCGATGGCGATGCTGCCGCCGTATCCGAAAGTCACGAGTTTCATGGTGGTTCGAGGGTGTGGGGTGGGATGCTTGGGGAGAGGAAGCAGGCTGTTCAGCCAGCCCCGGTTACCGAGAGGGCGGCCGGCGGCTGGTGTCCCCAGTCGCTGATGCGCTCCCATTTGACGACCGCGTTCCAGTCGTCGCTGATCTCCACGCCGCCGCTGCCGATCTCGATCTGCCAGCCGCCGGGCGTGACGTTGTAGAAGCTGAACATCTTGTCGTTGCCGTGGCGTCCCAGGGTGTTGGCCATCGGTGCGCCGGCTTGCAGGCAGCGGTCATAGGTGAGGCCGACCGCATCCATGTCTGCGACCTGCAGGTTGATATGGTGCAGCTTCTGCGGCACGGCACCCACGGGAACATACGCAAACGCCAACGAATGGTGGCGCGGATTGCAGTGGAAGAAGGACACGTGCAAGGGCATGGGGCCGGCCGTGGCTTCCAACCAGTCGGACAGCCGCATGCCCAGCCCTTCGGTCACAAAACGCCGCGTAACGTCGTACTTGGCCTGGTCACCCAGTGTGAAGACGGCGTGACCCATGCCACGCCCTTGTGTCACAAAACCCGCTGTCTGTAGCACCGACGCAAAGGGTTCTTCGGAGCGGGCCAGGCCGAGCACCAGTTCGATGGCCACGCCCCAAGGCGCGTCCACCCGGACCAGCTCCTGTACCTGGCGTGTTGCCCGGTCCTCGGTCGAGCCCGGGTGCACCGTGGTGCCGAGCGACCGCAGATTTTTCACCGTCTGGTCGAAACACTGGCGATCATGGGCTTCGAATCCGAGGAAACTCGCATCGTCGGCGTCACCATCCTGCACCAGCAGCCGGTGCACACGTTCGTCCATGCGCCATGCACTGGTATTCGCGGGCGAGTGCCCACTGCGCACCAGGCCGAGGGCCTCGCCCAGATAGCTGTCCAATGCGGCACGGCTTCGGCTGGTTACGCCGACATACGCCAGCTCCAGATTGCTTTTCATCGGATTCCTTCGAGGCCGGGGGTGGTGAAAACAGCGCGGCCAATTGCCTTGGCCAGCACGGACAGGGCGTCGGCGCTTGTGTTGCCGCGCCAGGCAACATGGTGGTCCGGCCGCACCAGCACCAGGTCGGCGCCATAGAGGTCCCTGGCGGCCGGGTCGGCATACGGCAGCAGTGTCAGCGGAATGCCGAGCCGTGCCGCCGCAGCAGCCCAGTCCGCCTGCGGTTCGGCGGGAGTCAGGCACAGCAGCGTAAATACGACACCGAATCCGTCCAGGATCGAGCTGCCCGGGCCCTGTGTTTCCAGATGGGGCGCACGGGCGCCGGGGTAGGCGGTGGGTAGGTACCGGTTGGGTTCATCCGCAGGTGGCGCGGTGGTTTCCGTGGCCACAATGGCGCTCTCGTAGCGCACACCCAGCTGCAAGCCGGGTATGTTGAATTCGTTGCGCACGTGCTGCAGCAAAGCTTCGCCCAGCGCTACGCGTGCCTGTTCACCCCGTGGACCACCGGATTCGAGGTCAGGCGGCATGGCGATGCGGCCTATGCTGTCGGCCATGCTGCGCGCGAAAGCGGTGTTGCGCCGGGCAATTGGATGGCGCTCGGCGTGGTAGCTGTCCAGAAGTGCCTCGGGTGCCCAGCCCTGCGTGACTGCCGCCAGTTTCCAGCCCAGGTTGACGGCGTCGTCCACGCTGGTGTTGTAGCCCATGCCGCCGGTCGGGGTGAACAGGTGTGCGGCATCGCCTGCAATCAGCAGGCGGCCGCGCCGGAATTGGTCGGCGACCAGCATATAACCGGCCATCCAGGGTGTCAGCCCGAGCAATTCGTAGTCGAAAGCCGGGCCACCGGTCAATGTCTTGAATGCCTGCAGCACGTCCACACTATCGGGTACCTGCCCGGGTTTTAGCTGGATGCCGATGCCAAACTCATCGATGCCGTTGATGGCGACCAGGATGCCGCGCAGCTGCGGGTTCATGATCCAGGTCTGCCAGGCCGGCCGTTGCAATGGGCCACCGGCCAACTGGCGGTACAGGTTGGGCGAACGGAAGTGGATCGACAACATCTGCCCGCCGAAGAAATCTCGCTGTTCCTGGCTGGCACCGGTATAACTGACGTCCATCGCCTTGCGCACGGTGCTGCGCGGGCCATCGCAGCCGACCACGTAACGGGCCTGTATGTGTATCGCTTCCCCGGTGGCGATTTCCTGCGCATCGACTGTCGCACCGCTGTCGTCTTGCAGGACGGTGTCGGCGCGGTAACCGTACAGCCTGGTCACGCATTCAAACCGGGCCACCTGTTCACGCAGGATGGGCTCGATGTAGATCTGCTGCGCGCGGTGCGGCAACTCGGGTGTGGGCCACTGTGCATCGCCGTAGTCGCCAACGTCGGACCGGTCCGCGGCCTGGGCGCGCGACGGGATTTTGAAGCGCGCAATCTCGTGGCCAGCCAGGCGCGTGCAGTACATCACGTCCTGTGGGTGATGGGCGGACAGGCCGGCCGCGCGCACCAGGTGGGAGAAACCCCGGCGCCGGTAATGCTCCATGGTACGCGCCGAGGTGGCGTTGGCCCTGTCCACCGGCGCCATGCTGGCCTTGTTGCCCACGGCTATTCCCGCCTTTCGCAAGGCGCGGCCGGCGGCGCAGCTGCGCCTGATCGAGGCGGTTTTCCCCACGGTGGAGCAGCGCCTGCTGGACGGCCAACTGGATTTTTATGTAGGACCGCAACCCGAGAACGTGCCGCGCCCCTTGCGCAGCGATCTGTACTTCAGGAATGAGCGCGTGATCATCGCGCGCAAGGGCCACCCGTTGCGCACCGCACGCAGCCTGAAGCAACTGCTAGCG
>JANLPN010000508.1:0-3399 GCA_031367285.1 Betaproteobacteria bacterium
CCTCTATAAGTGGGTCAGTTTTCGGTCGGCGTCAACACGCGTCTTCTCGCACCAGCCGATGGTCAGCCTTGATTTCGCCTTTTGCACCGTCCGTGACCGAAGCCACGGTCCTTGAGCCGAGTTGTGATGACACGTCGGGACTATAGGTTTGCACATCATCCACTGGCTCCTAGGTGTGTCGAGAGCCTTCGCGTTCATTGCTGGGTTGCCGGTGACCTGGATGCCAATCGGGCTCAGCTCCCATGGCTTGCCGGTTGTCGCGGCGTATCCGATCGAGCAGCGGCACCGATCCGGCTCAATCGCAAAAAACGTCAGCCTCCGACAGTCTTGGTTAGCGGCTCCGGCAGATTCAGCAACGCCTTTGCCTGCGCCGTGGTAGCTAGCGGTCGTCCCGCCTCGGCGCACAAGGCCTTGGCCTCGTCCAGCAGTTCCAGGTTTGTTGGTGTGCGTTGCGGGTCGTAGTGCTCCTCGATGCCCACATGCAGATGGCCGCCCAGTTCAAGCGCCATCCGTGCGACCGGCGTTTGCATCAGGTCGCCACCCCATACCGAGACCGACCACGGAATTGTCGTGCCTTCGAGCATGTCGAGATAGGCCAGCAGTGCGTTGCGTGTCGGTGGCAAGCCGAATGTCACACCGCGGCCGCGCGCCGTGAGCCCCCATTCGCCGCCGAAATACAGTTTGGCGTGTGTGCCCTGGGGGAGTTTGCCGGCGCGGTACCAGGTCAGCACGGTCTGTAGAAAGCCGGGTTCGTAGATGGCCAGCGACGGGGCGAACTTCAGCTTTTGTGCCAGCGCGAACGCCCAGGCGATGTCGCTGTAGCTGTTCACGTAACTAAAGCCCTTGGGTAGACCGTCCGGCCCGGGGTAACCCAGATTGGTTGAGCCGGGATCGACGACACCGATCGGCATGGGTACTTCGCGGGCGATGTGTTCATAGTGCGAGAAGCGGTCCTGCACCGGTTCGAGGTTGGCACCATCGGACTGGTTCACCGACAAGGTCGGGTACCACAGCGCATCCGGCCGCTGGGCCAGAATAGGCTTCCAGGCATCGAGATAGGCGTCGGCCCCGGCGCGGTGGTTGAGCCGGATGTCGTGGTTGTGTGCGTGAATGACCGTCGCGCCGGCATCGAAGCAACGCAGGCAATCTTCGGTGATCGCAGCAGCCGACAAGGGTACATGCGGATTGCGGTCCGGTGTTACACCACCATTGATGGCAACTTCGATGATGACGGGGCCGTTATGCATTGCATTACGCTCCTGGTTGGGTAAGAATTTGATCTTATTCGTCCCCTTCGCGTACGCAGTTGCTGCATGCGACATCTCCCCCTTCACAACCATGGCCGCAATGGCCACAGCAGGAGAAAACTTGAACGATTCAACTCCCAATCTGGTCGACCTGGCGCGCCTGGTCCAACGCATCGACGACCGCCAGCAACTGACCGAACTGCTGTCACGTTATGGCACGGCCGTGGATGACCGCGACTTCGACACCCTCGGTGCCTTGTTCGCCGAAGACGGCGAGTTCCGCGGCGTGAAAGGGCGCCAGGCCGTGATCGATTTCTACCGCCTGCGCACGGGCGACTACAGCGCCAGCACCCATCATGCGGTGACCTGCCATTTCGACTTCGATTCCGACGACAGCGCCCGTGGTGTGGTCAATGGCGAGGCCGAGTTGTGTATCGGCGGCAAGACGATCCGCATCGTGTTGCGCTACCTGGATACCTACACGCGCACCCCCGGGCACTGGGTGTTCCAGCAGCGCGTGGTGTTATTTCGCTATGTCTTGCCGTTCGACGCCGTGGCCGACGGGCTGGCCGATCCGATGCGGGTGCGCTGGCCTGGCACCCAGCCACAGGCGGCCGATCTGCCGGATACGCTGGCGACCTTTATCGCCAATCGCGGCACAAAGGCTGCTGCGCCTGTCGCCAAACCGTCGTGATCAACTACGTGGCGTACACACCACCCTGCACCAGATTGTTCAAGAGGAGGATTTCATGACGAGACTACGTTCCCTCGCAGTGAGCGAATTCGACCCCGAGTTGCGCGCCATGCTCAATGCCGACGACAAGAGCGAGCGCGAATTGCGCCCGACCAGCGTGCGTGCACACCACCCCGAACTGGCCAAGGCCTATGTGCGCTTCAATGCCGCCTTGAAACAGCACGCCGTGTTGTCGCTGCGCCTGCGCGAACTGCTGCGCCTGCGCATTGCGTTTCACAACCAATGCCGCAGCTGCATGGCGATGCGTTATTCCGATGCGGTCGACGATGGCGTCACAGAGGCCCTGGTCTGTTCGCTGGAGACGCCGCATGAGGCGCCCGATCTGACCCAGGCCGAACGGATCGCTTTGCGTTATGCCGATCTGTTGTCCACCAACCATTTGTCCATTGACGACGCCTTGTATGCCAGCCTGGCCCGACACTTTTCCGAGAAAGAGGTCGTCGAGCTTGGCAGCTGGTGCGCGATCTGCATCGGCTTCGGCCGGCTCTCCGCAACTTGGGACATGGTCGAAGACCTGCCCGATCGTTTTCAGGCGCAGGGTGACACACCGGTCACGCCCTGGGGATCCGATGCCTGGGTCACGCAGGCACCAGCCAAGGCGCGTTGACATGTTCACCCGTCGCACAGCCGCGGTCCTTGTTTGCGGATCGACCGGGGCGACGCAGCTCGACGGCGCAAACCTGCCGGGCCGGCGTCAAGCGGGCGGTGGGCGCGCCGCTTCGGCTCGGCCTTTGTCGCTTGCGACAGTGCGCGGAGCGGCCGCTCCAAAAGGATAGACTTCGCAACCCAGGCGTTGCGATATGGTACGAGCCGCTTCATGCAGCACATCGATCAAGCCACGCTCTTCGTCATCGCTCACCCGGTGGGACGGAAACGCCAGCCCCAGCGCGCCCACAATGGTCTGGCTCGTGGTGAACAGCGGCACCGATACCACGCCCAGTCCCAGAGATGTTTCGTTGCGCTGCACGCAATACCCGCAGTTGCGCACATCCGTGACCACCTGTTCCAGTTCTGCGGGGTCCTGGATCGTATGCACCGTCAACGCGGGAATGGGCAAAGCCAGCAGCCGGCGCCGGATGTCCGGGTCCGAGTAGGCCATCAGCACCCGACCGACAGATGACGCACCGAAGGCGACGCGGTTGCCCGAGCGCCATCCGGTGTCGATGAACATCGGGCCTTCGAGGCCGATCAGGTACAGTGTCTGGTCGCCGTCGGGCACGGACAGGCGCACACTGTGGCCGGTGCGGTTAAGCAGTTCGCGCATCACCGGCGTGGCCGACTGGCACAAGGTGTCGTAGGTCGTGAAACGCGAGCCCAGCACGTAGCAGCGCATGCCGACCGAATAGGTCCGTGTCACCGGGTCCTGCACGACCATGCCGCTGTCGACCAGCGCGCTCA
>JANLPN010000574.1:0-3516 GCA_031367285.1 Betaproteobacteria bacterium
TCGAGGACTACATCGAGGCGGCGCGTGCGGTCGGTAACCCGCCGCTGCGCATTGCGCTGCGCCACGTCATGCCCAACATCTTGGCGCCGTTGATCGTGCAGGCCACGCTGGCGATTGCGGCGGCGGTAATCGCCGAGGCCAGCCTGTCCTTTCTGGGCCTGGGCCAGCAGCCGCCCGCACCCAGCTGGGGCAGCATGCTCAATACCGCCAAGAACTACATCGACAACGCGCCCTGGATGGCGATCTGGCCGGGGCTGTCGATCTTCCTGCTGGTACTCTCGTTCAATTTGCTCGGCGACGGCCTGCGCGATGCGCTGGATCCCAGACAACGTTGACACCGGCTCCGGCGCTCAGGCCTGACCATTTCTTCACCATTTCCCCATCCACACCACCATGCAATTCGACTGGCACAACCCTTACCCCACCACCCGCAGCCCGGTCATGGCGCGCAATGTGGTGTCCACCTCCCAACCGCTGGCGGCGCAGGCCGGGCTGCGCATGTTGCTAAAGGGCGGCAATGCGGTGGACGCGGCAATTGCCACGGCCGCCGCCATGACCATCGTGGAGCCGGTCTCTAATGGCCTGGGCAGCGACAACTTCGCGATCCTGTGGGACGGCAAGGAATTACACGGCCTGAACGCCTCGGGGGTGGCTCCGGCGGCCTGGAACCCGGACTATTTCAAACGCAAATACGGGAGCGAGATGCCTGTGCGCGGCTGGGACACGGTCACCACGCCGGGTGCGGTGGCCGGCTGGGTGGCGCTGTCGCAACGTTTTGGCAAGCTGCCATTTGCCGATTTGCTCGAACCCGCGATCGAACTGGCCGAACGCGGCCATGCCGTGGGGCGCATCGTGGCCGACAAATGGGGCCGCCAGGTGCCCTTGCTGCAGGAGCAGCCCGGTTTTGCACAGGCTTTTATGCCGCGTGGCCGCGCTCCACAAACAGGGGAGCGTTTCGTGTTCGCCGAGGCCGGCGCGACTTTGCGAAAAATAGCCAATACCAAAGGCGAGGCGTTTTACCGGGGTGAGCTTGCCGACCGGTTCGCCGCCCACGCGGCGGCCAACGGCGGCAGCCTGAGCGCGGCGGATATGGCCGGATTCAAGCCGGAGTGGGTGACACCGATACAGAAAGACTACGCCGGCTACACACTGCACGAAATTCCGCCCAACGGCCAGGGCATTGCCGCCCTGATGGCGCTGGGCATGCTGGACAAGCTGGAGCTGGCGCAGTACCCGATAGACAGCGTGCAGTCGCAGCATTTGCAGATCGAGGCCATGAAAATCGCCTTTGCAGATACCTACCGCTGGGTAGCGGACGCGCGCGCCATGACCGAAGTCACCGCAGCGGATCTATTGTCCGACGCCTACCTGACCGAGCGGGCCCGGCTCATCAACCCGAACCGCGCAACGGATTTCCGGCACGGCACGCCGCCCAAGGGCGGCACGATTTACCTGACTGCCGCCGACGAGCGCGGCATGATGGTGAGCCTGATCCAGTCCAACTACATGGGTTTTGGCAGCGGGATTGTGGTGCCCGGCACCGGCGTCAGCCTGCAAAACCGGGGCCATGGGTTCTCACAGAACACAAGCCATCCCAATGTGGTGGCCGGTGGCAAACGACCGTTTCACACCATCATTCCCGGCTTTCTGACCCAAAACGGGAAGCCGCGCATGAGTTTTGGCGTAATGGGCGGCAATATGCAGCCGCAAGGCCACCTGCAAAGCCTGGTGCGGATGTTGGCGCACCAGCAGCAGCCGCAAACGGCATGTGATGCGCCGCGCTGGAAAGTTGCCACAGGTCTGGCGATTGACTGCGAAGCCACCATGTCCGCCACCCTGGTGGAGGGCCTGCGCGGGCGGGGACACCGGGTGGAAGCCTACGAGGATTCCTACATGGATTTCGGTGCCGGACAATTTATCTGGAAACTCTCCGATGACCTGGAAGACGGGTATGCGGCGGCCAGCGATTCGCGCCGTGATGGGCAGGCGGTCGGGTTCTAAAAATGGAGCTTTTGGCGGGTGGGAGCTGGAAAAGCGGCCGGATTTGGCAAAAATAGGCCTAAATTACCCCCCAGTTCTGCCGTTAAGAAGTCAACGAGCGCCAAAAAATCAGTTTTTAGTGAAAGCCAATGCGCCTGGCGCGTCATGCCGCAACTGAAAACCGCCCGTGTAACACCGGCCATGGAACCAAAATGCAGCTGCCATCCGTTGATCGACAAGCAAATTCGCGCCCAGCCGGCGCGGATCTGGTGTCGTCCAATGGCAACAAAGTGGTGCCGGTCGCGCCGGTCAACCCGCCTGCATCGTCCAGTTCGCCCGGCGTAGTCAACAAGATCAGCGAAGCGGCAGCGCAGGTCAACGCCGGCAAGGTCTACAAAAGTGTCTCGGATCCGGCGCAACCTGGTTCCGAGGCAGCGACCGGTCCCAAAGACTGGACGATTCACCGCCCGGAGCCGGAAAAGGTCGAGATTCCGCCTCCCGAGCCAATCTCCAAGATGCTACTGGAGTTTGTACAGTCCATGTGGCGGGCCAGTGGCAGTGCGATCGAGATCGCCCAGGCCCAGAACCAGAACCTGCAGATCAACCAGAACAACCCCGATGCGACTCCCGGGCAACTGGCCAAGGAAGACCTGACTTACTCCCCGAGCAAGATCAAGAAAAACGAAAAGCTGTGATCGCCTAGCATCGAGGGATACAGACTTCGGTGCTCGCCGCTGCCGCCGGTCAGTTCTGTGTCACCTTGACTTCGAACCGGGCCGGTGCGCCTTCGGCGTGTGCCTGCAGTTCCCAGCGCTGCGCGTGAAACGCGGCCACCGACGGTCGATGCGCTATTGACACGATGCCACCGTGCGCCTTGTCCACCATGGCAAGCAGACGCTGGTAGAGCGTGTTTTCCGCCTCCACGTCCAATGCGCTGGTGGCCTCATCCGCGAATACCCAAGCCGGTTTCTTGAGCAAAACGCGCGCAATCGCCAGGCGTTGTTGTTCACCGCCCGACAACTTCTGACCCCAGGCATCGGAGCGGTCGAGTTCGGTTGCAAGCTGCGGCAGCAAGGCCTCGGCCAGCGCCTGGCGCATTGCCTCATCGGTGTAGCTGGTGGCGGCATGGGGGTAAGCCAGCGCCTCGCGCAGCGTCCCATTTGGAAAATACGGGCGCTGGGGAATAAACATTGCGTCACCGGGACGCGCCACGGTTCCGCTGGCAAAAGGCCAGATGCCGGCCAGCGTGCGAAACAGCGTGGACTTGCCGCTGCCCGAGGGGCCCTGCAGCAGGATGCGGTCGCCCGCCTGCGCATGCAGGTTTGTCCTGGCCAGCAGGACGGTGCCGGTCGGCAGGGCGACGGTCAGCTTGCCGGTGTCCAGCGTTGTGGAATCGGTGGACACCAGAGCCGGGTTCGCGGCCGACGCCGCTGAAATGGCGTCGTCAAAACTGGTCAGGCGGTCGGTGGTGGCGCGCCATGCGGCCAGGCTGCTGTAGTTGTCCACGAACCAGCTCAGCGCGTCCTGCACCCGGCC
>JANLPN010000579.1:0-4228 GCA_031367285.1 Betaproteobacteria bacterium
ATGGCGTCCGGCTTTAGCAAACGCAACTGCCGTTGCCCAATGGCGTTTTCGGTCTGGGCATTGAGTTCCGCGGCAATCACCAGCACGTCCGCCTGTTCCAGCGCCGCGTCGAAGTGCTCCAGGCTCACGCACAAGTCAACCAGGTGCGGCGTATGCCCGGACCGGTTGACGCCGCGGACCTTCATGCCGAATGCCTGTAGCAGGCGCGCCACGCGCGAGCCGATGGCGCCAAGTCCAAGCACGGCCGCCGTGCCCCCATCGAGCCGCGTATTGATGCCCGTTTGGTTGAACTCGCCCAGCACCAGCTGGCGATGCCGCGGCATCAGATTTTTTGCCGCCGCCAGCACCATGGCCAACGTGTGCTCGGCGATGGGGCCGGCGGCGGCGCCTGGGTTGAAGGCCACCGCAGCAGTGGTAAACAGCTCGAACGGGAAGCGGTCCCGGCCCGCGGCGAGGCACTGGATAAAGGGCGTCCGGGCCAGCGCCCCAAGCTCAGCCGCATTGAGTTCGCGATCCGGCGAAAAGGTCACCAACACGAGAGCTTCCTGCAGGCGGGCAGCTCGGTCGGGCCCACCCAGATCGGTGAGAAATCGCACGTCCGCGCGCGAGCAGAGTTCTTGTGAATAGATCGCGCGAATCGGGGAATCCGCGGCATGTGCGACCACTACGGCGGGGAGTGCCATATCAGTACCGCCCGGCCGTTCCGAAGGTACTGACAGCCCCCTCGGGGGGCAGCGAACGAAGTGAGCGTGGGGGCCTCATATCCTAATCGCGGTAGCCGCCATAAAGTTCATTCGCCAGGCGCAGGCAGGCCGGCCAGTCCTTGGCCGAACGCGAGACGTTCTGTATCGCCTGGACCTGGCTGGCCGCGTGCGCCTGGACGGCCTCACTCGGGATGACTACCTCGGACCCACCTGCCAACGCCGCGACCTGGATACGGCACGCCATTTCGTAGAAGTGGTGCGTGACATAAGCTTCCCCAACCGATTTTTCGGCTACCAGTACACCGTGATTACGCAAGGTCACCACGCTGTACTGGGCCAGGTCCCGGATCAGCGGAGCAGCCATCGCGAGGTCGAATTCGTAGCCAGAAAAATCGTGCGCTACTACTTTTCCATACAGCGTCAATGCGTGTTGCGAAAACGGTATCAAGCCGCTTTTCTGAATCGATACCGCCACGTTCGCGACCGAGTGCGTGTGCATCACGCAGCCGACGTCTGGCCGGGCAAGCATGACCTCGGCGTGCAACACCTGGATCGCGTTGGGCGCTCTTCGACCATTGCCGTCCAGCGGTGATCCGTCTAGGCCGAACTTCAGCAGGCTGGAGGCCGTTACTTCGCGGAACAGGTAGTCCATTGGCTTCACCAGCAACGCGGCTTCTCCAGGCACACGGGCGGAGATGTGGTTGTAGGTGAGATCCTCCAGTCCGAGGTGGGCCACGAGGCGATAACAAGCCGCGAGCTCAAGCCGGGTTTGCCACTCGGCGGATTTATTGTCGCCAGCGGTTGTCACGGTCACTTCCGGATTTTCTCGTAGGCCGCGGCTTCGTCCCTGAAGTACTTCAGCGCAGCGTCGCCGTCCACGCCTGCCGCCTTTGCGGCCGTGACCCACTCCTGGTCGAAAAACGCAAGCGCTTTGCGGAACGCGTCCACGGTTGCAGCGTCCGCGACCGTGGTCTTGATCCGGCCTTCGGCTTTGCGGGCCGCCAGCGCGTCGTCCTGCTGCTTGGCCAGCACCTTGCCGGCCAGTTTGGCGTAGGCTTCACCCGAGACGCCGTCGATGGCGTCGCGATCCGCCTTCGACAGACTGTCCCACTTGGCCTTGTTGACGACCACAAAAAAGGAACTGAAATGCAGTCCGCCGGGGATATCCAGGTGGTATTTGATCAAGGGCTCGACCTTGAAACCGCTGATGATCGAGTTGGTGCCAATCACTCCGTCCACGATGCCTTTTGCAACCGTGTCATAGTATTCCGGAGGCGGGCGAATCAACGGAACCGCGCCCAGGTTGGTAGCCATCTTGCTTGGGACCGTCCCGGGTGCCAATACCTTCATCCCTTTCAGGTCGGCGGCACTTTTGATTTCCTTGTTGGTCGTGAACACATGCAATGCCCCCGAAGTATGGAGTGCCAGCACGTGCGTGTTGGTGTGTTCATCGGCTTTTTCCAGAAAACGTTTGTACGTGCGCCAGTAAGCTACCGAGACTGATTCCGGGGAGTCGACCCCCACATAGGTCTGGGCGATTTGGGTCAGTCCGAATCGGCCAGGGCTTTGGGCATGATTTCCTCCCGCAACGTCGGCTATGCCTTGCTCGACCATGTCGAAATTGCGCGACATGGGCCCCATGGGCGCCGTCGTAATTTCCACCTTGACCCGACCCTGGGTGACGCGTTCGATTTCAGCTATCCAAGGCACCAGTATGCCGGTGTGGTAAGGATGGGTGGGCGGAACCAGCTGCGCAAATCGCAATGTGGTTTGGGCCTGTGCGCCCCCGGACATGCCGACAGCAAGCGCAAACCCGGCGCACCAGGCAAGCGAACGGAAAATTTTCATAAGGATCTCCTTGAGATTGAAAACGGCAAACGAAAACGGGCGGCTATATTCATTTCGATATTCACTTCATCAGACTAGGCAGGTACATCACGATGCCGGGGAACGCAATCAGGATGGCAACCAGCACCAGTTCGGTACCCAGGTAGGGCACGACGCCCCAGACCACCTTCTTCATCTCCACGTCGGGCAGGAGCGACTTGACGACGAACAGCAGCAGTCCCAGTGGTGGGTGAATCAGGCCAGCGCCGCTGACGATAATGACGAAGATGCCGAACCAGATCGGATCTATTCCGGCCGCCACCACGACTGGCAACAGGATCGGAACCGTAAGCAGCATCACGGCGGTGCCTTCGAGGATGAACCCGAGCACGATATAGACCAGCAGCAGCAGCATGATCAGTTGGAATTGCCCGAGATGGAACGAATTTATCCAGGCGCTGAAGGCAGCGGTCGTGCCGGAAACCGTGACGAAGTTGGCGAGAATCAGTGAGCCGAAAAGAACCACGAAGAGCATGGACGAGACCCTGGCCGCATCCACCAGAGCTTCGATGAAGCCGGCCAGGGACAGGGTACGCCGCTGGATCGCCAGCGCCATGGAGCCGAAGGCGCCTACACCCGCCGCCTCGTTGGCGCTGAAGACCCCGAGATAGATGCCGCCCAGCACCACACTGAACAATGCGACGATGGGCCAGACATCGCGCAGCAAGCGCAGCCGCTCAATCCAGGGCGTGTGTTCACCGGCGGGTCCCAGGTCGGGCCGGACGTTGGTGATCAAAACGATGGTGACAATCAACAGAAACACCGCGAGCAGGCCCGGCAAGATGCCTGCCACCATGATCTTGCCCAGGCTGACCTCGGAGATCAGCGCGTAAACCACCATCGCGATGCTCGGAGGAATCAGAATGTCCAAGGTAGACCCGACGGCCACAGTGGCGGCCGCGAAGCCGGGTGCATAGCCGTATTTGCGCATCACCGGTACCGATACCTTGGTCATTGTCGCGGCGCATGCCAGGGCCGAACCGGAAATGGCGCTGAACGCACCACAGGCGAGGATCGTCGCCATGGCCAGCCCCCCGCGCCGCGCACCGAGAAAACCGTAGGCGGCGGCGTACAGTTCGTCGGCCATGCCGGCCCGGGCGAACAGCGAACCCATGAGCACGAACAGCGGCAGCACCGAGAGGTTGTAATTCAGTGCCGTATCGGCTACCAGATTGCCGACCTGGTTCAACGCGCCTTGCCAACCGACAACCCCGGCAAAAGCGACCGTGCCCACCAGACCCATCGCATACCCGATCGGCACGCCGAATATCAACAGCGCGAACAGAACCACAAACGCGATAAGTGTTGTATCCAAGGCGTCAGGCCCTCGGGTCCAGGGCGGCGCGCGTAGTGGCCAGCGTCAGCGACAAGGTAACGATGGCGGCTGCAACACACATCACCGTCATGAAAATGATCGGAATCCACAATGGCAAGTCGATGCTCGACAGGATGTCTTTCGACATCCATTTGGCTCTGGACTCGGCCCCCAGTCGCCAGGCGATCCCCGCCAGCACCACGGCACTCAGCAACTGTACGAATGGCTCGCGCAGTGCGTTGACCCTGGGGGAGATCAAATGGTCGAGGATACCGGCGCGCAGGTGCTCGTTTCTGCCGCTTACCAGCGGAAGCGCGGCGAA
>JANLPN010000529.1:0-10422 GCA_031367285.1 Betaproteobacteria bacterium
GCGCAGGGCTTGCCCGGCTTGGAAAACATGGCGCTGATTCCAGGCTGCGTCGGCGCGTCGCCGGTGCAAAACATTGGCGCGTATGGCGTTGAATTGCAAGACCGTTTCGAGTCGCTGGATGCCATTGACCTGACGACCGGAAAGGCCTTGACGCTGAACGCCGCGCAGTGCGGATTTGGTTACCGGGACTCGGTGTTCAAACATGCCGCGCCGGCCGGCAATAGCGCCTTGCCGGCGGCTGCCGAAGCGTCGCCGCCAACCGGTTTCGGTTTAAAGGACCGGGTGCTTATTACCCACGTTCGGCTGTTCCTGCCCAAGCCCTGGAAGCCCGTGCTGGGTTATGCCGACCTGGACCGGAAAATGCTGGAACACGGGGTAGACGCGCCCAGCGCAACGCAGCTATTCGAGTGGGTTTGTGCGATCCGCAGTGCCAAGCTGCCGGACCCCAAATTGCTGGGCAATGCGGGCAGCTTTTTCAAGAACCCGACGGTGACGCCCGAGCAATGTGCCGACATCATCCAGCGCGAGCCAAAAATCGTGCATTACCCTCTGGCCGATGGTGCCGTCAAGCTGGCCGCAGGCTGGTTGATCGACGCCTGCGGCTGGAAGGGCAAGGGCGTCGGTAACGCGGCGGTGTACGAGCGCCAGGCCCTGGTGCTGGTCAACCGGGGCCAGGCCACGGGCGGCGAAGTCATGACGCTGGCCAAAGCGATCCAGACCAGCGTCTACGAACGCTTTGGCATCATGCTCGAACCGGAACCTGTTGTGGTCTGAACTACCTGGCGGCGACTATTTGCCGTCATGTCCCAGGCTGGGAATGGCGGTACCGGCACCTACGGACAACAAGCCGGTTTTGACATAAATCGAGAGTTTTTCGCGCGTGTCCACGATGTCCAGGTTGCGCATCGTGAGCTGGCCGATGCGGTCCTGCGGTGAGAACATCGATTCGCCTTTTTCCATGGTCAGGCGCTCCGGGTGGTAGGTGAGGTTGGGCGACTCGGTGTTCATGATCGAATAGTCGTTGCCGCGGCGCAGTTCCAGTGTGACCTCGCCGGTCACCGCACGCGCCACCCAGCGCTGCGCCGTTTCGCGCAGCATGATGGCCTGCGGGTCGAACCAGCGGCCCTGGTAAAGCAGGCGGCCCAGCTTGCGGCCGTGGTCGCGGTACTGCTCTATGGTGTCTTCATTGTGAATACCGGTGACCAGGCGTTCGTAGGCGATAAACAGCAGGGCCAGGCCCGGCGCTTCGTAGATGCCGCGGCTCTTGGCTTCGATGATGCGGTTTTCGATCTGGTCGCTCATGCCCAGGCCGTGCCGCCCGCCTATGCGGTTGGCTTCCAGAATCAGATCCACCGGGCTTGCGAAAGACACACCGTTCAGCGCCACCGGCTGGCCTTCTTCAAAACGTACCGTCACTTCTTCGCGCTTGACCTCCACCTCGTCGCGCCAGAACGCCACGCCCATGATGGGCTGCACGATTTTCATGCCGCTGTTCAGGTGTTCCAGGTCTTTCGCCTCGTGTGTGGCGCCCAGCATGTTGGAGTCGGTGGAATAGGCCTTTTCGGCCGACATCTTGTAGCCAAAGCCAGCCTGGGTCATAAAGGCCGACATCTCGGCGCGCCCGCCCAGCTCGTCGATGAATAGCTGGTCCAGCCAGGGTTTGTAAATCTTCAGGCTCGGGTTGGTGAGCAGGCCGTAGCGGTAAAAACGCTCTATGTCGTTGCCCTTGAAGGTGCTGCCATCGCCCCAGATGTTGACGTCGTCGTCTTTCATGGCTGCCACCAGCATGGTGCCGGTCACGGCGCGCCCGAGCGGCGTGGTGTTGAAGTAGGTCACACCGCCGGTGGAGATGTGGAAGGCGCCGCTTTGCAGGGCCGCGATGCCTTCGGTGGCCAACTGGACCCGGCAGTCGATCAGCCGGGCCGCTTCGGCCCCGTATTGCATGGCCTTGCGCGGAATCTCGTCATAGTCGGGTTCGTCGGGCTGGCCCAGGTTGGCCGTATAGGCATACGGAATCGCACCCTTGTTGCGCATCCAGTGCAGGGCGGCGCTGGTGTCGAGCCCACCCGAGAATGCGATGCCGACCTTTTGGCCGACGGGAAGGTGTTGAAGTATGGTGGCCATGGTTCAGGATCCCGGTTCAGCCATAGTGGCAAATGTAGTGGTAGGGCTCGGTCACACGAATGTCGAATTTCGTGTTGGCGCCAACGCTGAATTTTTCTCCGGCGGACGACTTGACCCAGAGGTCGGTGCCCGCAAGTTTGTATTCGCATGCGCCGCCTACACATTCCATGATTTCCGGGGTGGCCGTGCCGAATGTCAGCGTCGAAGGCAGGACCACGCCGACCGATTTCTTTCTGCCGTCCGGGAACATGATGCCGTGGCTCACGCATTTGCCGTCAAAGTAGACGCTGGCCTTGGTGGTGACGGATACACCGTCGATTTTGTCAGTGGTCATGGATTGGGAAGTGTTGAGCCCCGCAGCTCGGGGCCGATTGTCCGGCTTGGCTCTGAATTTTAGGGCAGCAATCCGGGTGAGGTCGTTTGCTTGCGCCTCGTCTGCTTGTTGGCCAGCGCCATAGGGAGGGGTGCAGGGTGGCTTGGTTGGTAGGCGCTACGAGGACGGGTGCAAGGTGACTTGGTTGGTAGGCGCGGCGGGCGTCCGCGCCGTCTCGCTTCCAATCGCGCAGATGACGTTTGTAGCGCATCCGCAGGGCTGGCGTGACCACCGTGGTCTGGACGCGTGACGTTTGTAGCAGGCGCGAATAGTTCTAGCGAACCGGCGCAGCCACCCGCCACGCCTGCGAACAGGGTTTGTGGGGCTGTGAATACCAATACCAAATACCTTTCACGCCTCACGCCTCAAGCCTCCTCTCCAAAAACCTTTCAGGCGCAACCCGGCACCAGGAGCGGGCGCCCGTCTCGCAATGAGAGGCCGTTTGCATTCCTCTGCGCGCGCGACCAAGCCTGTCAAGGCTGTGAGTTGGGGGTAGATGGGCGCAGGGTCTGTTCGCGGTTGCTACAACGGCAGAGCGCCAGCCACCCGGTTGACGCAGCAAGGCCGGCATACCAGAAGCAGACGCCCGCGAGATGATCCAGCGACCAGTTACCCGCGACTCGCAGCCCTGCCCACCAAGTCTCCAAATCCTGCGCCGCGCGATGGCTTTGCCCACAAGGTCTGCTACTTGACCCCAGGCACGCGTGCGGTCCAGGCGTCAGGCTTGAACCCAACCGTCACATTACCAGCAGACGTGCCGGCCCACTCCACCACCGGCCGCTTGATCACGCTGGGATTGGCCAGCATGACGGTGCGGGCGGTGCTCGCATCTACTACGGAAGCTTTGGTGGCCTCGTCGAGTTTGCGCCAGGTGTTTCCCTGGCGATTGAGCAATGTCTCCCAGGGCACGGCGGCGAGCCACTGGTCAAGCTGGGGGATGGGCACGCCTTGCAACTTGAAGTCGTGAAACCGGTAGTCGACTTCCTTGTCGCTCAGCCATTGGCGAGCTTTTTTGACCGTGTCGCAGTTGCGGATGCCGTACAGGGTAATTGCGGTTGTGTGCATAGGGAATCTTCGCGCTTCGCGCTACGGTGGGGGCTTGCTTGGGGTGGCCCGGCGCTGCGCCCATATCCGCCATCATGCCGCAATTGGTGTGCGCGACAATATTGCCAGTATGCAGACACTGAACGACTGGCTGGCCCATAGCGAGCGGCTACATGCCAAAAACATCGACTTGGGGCTGGACCGCGTGCGTGTGGTGGCTGATCGCATGGCGATCCGGTTTGATTGCCCGGTGATTACGGTGGCGGGCACCAATGGCAAAGGCTCTACCTGCGCCATGCTGGAGGCCATTCTGAGCCAGGCGGGTTACCGTACCGGTGTGTACACCTCGCCGCATCTGGTGCACTTCGAGGAGCGCCTGCGGCTGCAGGAGCGCATTGTGGAGGCGCACGAACTGGTGGCTGCCTTCGAGCGGGTGGAGGCGGCGCGGTGTAATGAGCAGCCACCGGTGTCTTTGACCTATTTCGAGTTTTCCACGCTGGCGATCCTGGACGTGATGGCGCGCGCGAAGCTGGATGTGGTGGTGCTCGAAGTCGGCCTGGGCGGGCGGCTGGACGCGGTCAACATCATCGACCCGGACTGTGCCGTGATTACCAGCATCGACCTGGACCACATGGAGTTTCTGGGCCCGGACCGCGAAAGCATAGGGTTCGAGAAGGCCGGCATCATGCGCCCGGGCCGGCCCGTGGTGGTGAGTGACCCCGTGCCGCCCCAAAGCGTGCTGGACCATGCCCGCGCTATTGGGGCCGACCTGTGGCGTTTTGGCGTGGACTTCAACTTCTCGGGCGACCAGCAGCAGTGGGCCTGGGCCGGGCGCGAGCGGCGTTATGCCGGCCTGGCCTACCCCGCGCTGCGCGGAGCCAATCAGCTGGTCAACGCCAGCGGCGTCCTGGCCGCGCTGACCGCCCTGCGCGCGCGGCTGCCGGTAACAGCCCAGGCGGTACGCAATGGGTTGGCCATGGTCGAGTTGCCGGGGCGGTTTCAAATCGTACCTGGCCAACCCGCGCTGGTGCTCGATGTGGCACACAACCCGCACTCGGTGGCGGCGCTGGCCGCCAACCTGGATGCGATGGGGTTTTTCCCCACCACGCACGCCGTATTTGGCGCCATGGCCGACAAGGACCTGGCACCGATGCTGCAACGGGTGGGCCCCATCATCGACCGGTGGTATTTCACCGATTTGCCCACGCCACGGGCGCAGACGGCGCAGCGCCTGGCCGAACAATGGCGTGCCCTCAACACGCGCAAGGATGCATCGGCGCAGGTGTTTGCCGACCCGCTGCAGGCGCTTCAGGCGGCGGTCCTCGCTGCCGACCCGGCTGATAGAATCGTGGTCTTCGGATCGTTCTACACCGTGGGTGGCGTGTTGAAGGATGGCGTACCGCGTCTGGCTGCCAAACACATGAATCCTTAGGTCCACTTTCCATGGCTTTATTCCAGTTCCGCAAGGGCCGCGACGAGCAGGCAGCCAAGCTCCCTCCGGCCCCTACCGTTGAAGCCATGCGCCGGCGTGCAATGCATCGCCTGATTGGTGCGGCGGTGCTGGTACTGGCCGGTGTCATTGGTTTTCCGCTGGTGTTCGATAACCAGCCGCGGCCGATTCCGGTCGATTTGCCGATCGAAATCGCCGACAAAAACAAGGTCAAGCCGCTGGTCATCCCGCCCGCAGTGGTACCCGCTGCCGCGGCTGCGCCAACGCCCCCGCCCGCACCTGCGCCGCAGCCGGTGACAGTGGCGGTCATAGCGCCTCCCCCGGCGCCTGCCGCCCCGGTTGTCGAAGCGCCGGTGCCAACCCCGGCCAAGGCGGTGGGTCCCGTGACAGAAGCGCCGGCCGCCACGTCGAGCGACGGCAGCAAGGCGCAGGCACTGCTCGAAGGCAAGGACGTGGCCGGCAAGGGGCCGGCATCCGAGGCGCGTTTTGTGGTGCAGGTGGGCGCATTCGCGGAGCCGGAAAAAATACGTGAGGTCAGGCAGAAGCTTGAACGGGCCGGCTTCAAGACCTACACCCAGGTCGTGGAAACCAAGGAAGGCAGCCGCACGCGGGTTCGGGTTGGGCCATTCCCCGAGAAGGAAGAGGCCCAGAAGGTGGCTGAGAAAATCCGCAAACTGGATCTCTCGCCGGCCATTGTTACGCTGTAGCCTGGCGCGGACATATGGTTGCGCTGGACTGGGGTTTCCTGGGTGTGTTGTTGTTGTCCATGCTGGTTGGGGCCTGGCGTGGCCTGGTCTACGAGGTGTTGTCGCTGTTCAACTGGGCGGCTGCGTTTGTAGCCGCACAGTGGTTTGCACCGGCACTGGCGGCGCGCTTGCCGATGGGGGCCGCGAGCGAGGTGCTTCGTTACGCGGCCGCCTTTGTGCTGGTGTTTGTGGGGTCGGTGTTTACCGGGTCGGTGTTGATCTGGCTAATCAGCAAATTGTTTCAAGTGGCTGGTCTGCGGCCGGCGGACCGGGCCCTGGGTGCGGTATTCGGTGTCATGCGCGGCGTGGTGGTGCTGTTGGCGGTGGCGGTGCTGGTGCCCATGACGCCGCTGAAATCCGAGCTGTGGTGGACCCAATCCACCGCAGCCGCATGGGCCACGGCAACGGTCAAGGGACTCAAGCCGGTGTTGCCGCGGGAGTTTGGCAGGTACTTGCCCTGAACGGGCTGGACGTATTGCGGTGTTGAAGCGCTGCGATGCTCCCCAACTGGATGAAACTATGTGTGGAATTGTTGGTGTTGTCAGTAACGCCCCGGTCAACCAGCTGATCTACGATGCGCTGCTGCTGCTGCAGCACCGTGGCCAGGACGCGGCCGGCATCGTTACGCAGCAGGAACACAAGTTTTTCATGCACAAGGCCAAGGGCCTGGTGCGTGACGTCTTCCGCACGCGCAATATGCGTGCGCTGCCGGGCAATTGCGGCCTGGGCCAGGTGCGTTACCCGACCGCCGGCAATGCCTACAGCGAAGAAGAGGCACAGCCCTTTTATGTGAATGCGCCGTTTGGCATTGTGCTGGTGCATAACGGCAACCTCACCAATGCGCAGGCCCTGAAAAAAGAGTTGTTCACCACCGACCACCGCCACATCAACACCGAGAGCGACTCCGAGGTCCTGCTCAATGTGCTGGCGCATGAAATCGAAAAAACCACGCGTGGTCTGCCGCTGCAGCCCGACGACGTGTTTGCCGCCGTGCGCAACGTGCACAAACGTATCCGTGGCTCCTACTCCGTCATCGCGCTGATTGCCGGCCACGGCGTATTGGCGTTTCGCGAACCGTATGGCATCCGGCCGCTGTGCCTGGGGCGTGGCCCCGGCACGGCCGTGGTGGCCAGCGAGTCGGTGGCGCTGGAAGGTACTTCGCACCAGTTCGTGCGCAACATCGATCCTGGCGAGGCGGTGTTTATCGATCTGCAGGGCACCATCCACAGCCAGCAATGCGCCGAAAAAACCTGGGCCATGCCGTGTATCTTCGAGTTCGTCTATCTGGCGCGGCCGGACTCGGTGATGGACGGTATTTCGGTCTACCAGGCGCGCCTGAACCTGGGCGAAACGCTGGCCAAACGGGTGGTGTCCACCGTGCCGCCGAACGAGATCGACGTGGTGATTCCCATCCCTGAATCCAGCCGCCCCAGCGCGGCGCAATTGGCCCAACTGCTCGGCCTGCCGTACCGCGAAGGCTTCGTGAAAAACCGCTACGTGGGGCGCACCTTCATCATGCCGGGCCAGGCCGTGCGCAAGAAGTCGGTGCGGCAAAAGCTCAACGTGATCGCGAGTGAATTCAAGGGCCGCAACGTATTGCTGGTGGACGACTCCATCGTGCGCGGCACGACGAGCCGCGAGATTGTGCAGATGGCGCGCGACGCCGGTGCGCGCAAGGTTTACCTGGCCAGCGCCGCGCCGCCGGTGCGTTACCCCAACGTGTATGGCATAGACATGCCGACCAGCGACGAACTGGTGGCGCATGGCCGCACCGTGGCCGAGATCCAGAAAATCATTGGCTGCGACGCCTTGATCTACCAGGAGGTGGAGGGCATGAAAAAGGCCATCGGCAGCCTGAACACCCGCCTCGACGGTTTTGATGCCTCGTGTTTCGATGGCGTCTACGTGACCGGCGACATCACCTCCGAAGACATTGCACGTATGGGCGCAAGCCGTGTCAACGCCGAAGAAGGCGACGAGGATACGTCGCGCCTGGCGCTCCCCAACCACGTTGAATAACGATGACCGACAAGACATTTCAAGACGATCTGCATATCGACACGCTGGCCGTGCATGTGGGGGTGGACCGCAGCCAATACGGCGAAAACTCGGAAGCGCTGTACCTGACCAGCGGCTACGTGCAGCCCGATGCGGCCACCGCCGCGCGCCGCTTCGCCGGAGAAGAAGAAGGCTACACCTATGGCCGCTACGGCAACCCCACGGTGTCGGGCATGGAGCGGCGCCTGGCCGCGCTGGAGGGGGCCGAAGCCTGCATCTCCACCTCCAGCGGCATGTCGGCCGTGCTCATGATGGTGATGGGCCTGCTCAAGGCGGGTGACCACATCATCTGCTCGCGCTCCATGTTCGGCTCAACCATTAAGCTGGTGAGCGACTTCGCCAGGTACGGGGTGGAGAGCAGCTTCGTGTCGCAGACCGATGCGGCGCAGTGGCAGGCTGCCGTCCGGCCCAATACCAAACTGCTGTTTGCCGAGACGCCGACCAACCCGCTTACCGACGTCTGCGATATCCGTGCACTGGCCGACATTGCGCATAACGCGGGCGCCCAACTGGCGGTCGACAACTGCTTTTGCTCGCCTGCCTTGCAACGCCCCATTGCGCTGGGTGCCGACCTGGTGATGCATTCCGGTACCAAGTACCTGGACGGCCAGGGCCGCATCGTGGCGGGTGCCTTGTGCGGCACGCAAAAGCAGATGACCGAGGTCTTCATGCCGGTGCTGCGCAGCGCCGGCATGACGCTGGCGCCCTTCAACGCCTGGGTGGTGCTCAAGGGCTTGGAAACCTTGTCGATTCGTATGCAGGCCCAGTCGCAGCGTGCGCTGGATCTCGCGCAGTGGCTGCTGGACCAGCCCCAGGTGGCGCGGGTGTATTACCCGGCCCTGGCCAGCCATCCGCAGCACGAACTGGCCATGGCCCAGCAATCCGGGCAGGGCGGCGCGGTGTTGTCGTTTGACGTGCGCTGCAAAGACTCGGGCCAGGCGCGTACACGCGCGTTTGCCGTGCTGGATGCGGTGCGTACCGCCTCGTTGTGTACCAACCTGGGCGACGTCAAGACGCTGGTGTCGCACCCCGCCAGCACCTCGCACGGCCGGCTAACCGAGGCGCAGCGCCAGGCGGCGGGCATCGGACAGGGCTTGATACGTGTGTCGGTCGGGCTGGAAAATGTGAACGACTTGAAGGCCGATCTGGCGCGTGCCTTGGAGACAGTGCGAGAAGAATCATGAGCGCAGCGCAGAACCGCTTCAAGCAAGCGAACGCCCCCACGGTGGGCAGCGCAGTACACGAAGTGACAAGCGTGGGGGTCGTCATGACTCGCAAGGTACGCACGCGTATTGCACCTTCGCCCACCGGCCTTCTGCACCTGGGTACGGCCCGCACCGCGCTGTTTTCGTGGGCGTTTGCACGCCACTTTGGCGGCGACTTCATCCTGCGTATTGAAGACACGGATGTGGCGCGCTCCACGCAGGAAGCGGTGGACCAGATCATCGAGGCCATGCATTGGCTGCAGCTCGACTACGACGAAGGCCCGTTCTTCCAGATGCAGCGCCTGGAGCGGTACGGCACCGTGCTGGCGCAAATGCTCAATGACGGCTCCGCCTACCACTGTTACTGCCAACCCGATGAACTGGAAGCCATGCGTGAGGCGCAACGTGCGCGGGGTGACAAGCCGCGTTACGACGGCCGCTGGCGGCCCGAGCCCGGCAAGACCCTGCCGCCGGTGCCGCAGGGCCTGCGGCCGGTGGTGCGCTTTCGCAACCCGGTGGATGGCGATGTGAGCTGGAACGACCTCGTCAAGGGCACCATCACCATCAGCAACCATGAACTCGACGACCTGATCATCGCCCGGCCCGACGGCACGCCGACCTACAACTTTTGCGTGGTGGTGGATGACTGGGACATGCAGATCAGCCATGTGATCCGCGGCGACGACCACGTCAACAACACGCCGCGCCAGATCAACATCCTGCGCGCCCTGGGCGCCGAACTGCCCGAATACGGCCATGTGCCGATGATCCTGGGGCCGGACGGTGAAAAGTTGTCCAAGCGCCATGGCGCCGTAAGCGTGATGCAGTACCAGGAGGCGGGTTACCTGCCCGAGGCCATGGTCAACTACCTGTCCCGCCTGGGCTGGAGCCATGGCGATGATGAACTGTTTGGCCGCGACAAAATCGTAGCGTGGTTCGATGGCCACCATCTGGCCAAAAGCCCGGCCCAGTGGGATGCCGCCAAGCTCAACTGGGTCAACGCGCATTACCTCAAGGCAATGCCTGACGACGACCTGGCGCTGCTGGTCGCCGCGCAATTGGGCCGGCTGGGCGTTGAAGTGGGCGACGAGCGTCTGCCCGCCATTTGCGCGCTGTTCAAGGACCGCTGCGATACCACGGTCGCACTGGCGCGCTGGGCCAAGGCGTTTTACACGGATGTCACACCGGTTCCCGCCGAGGTGGCGCAACACCTGACCGACGCCGTGAAACCTGCCGTGCGGATGCTGGCCGTGAAACTGGCCTCTGTGGCCTGGGACAAGGCCTCCATTGCGGGCGCCATCAAGGAGGTGCTCGCAAGCTATGGCGTCAAGATGCCGCAGCTTGCCACGGCGGTTCGGGTTTTGGTGCTGGGCACGCCGCAGACGCCATCGCTGGACGCCGTGCTCGCGCTTTGCCGCCGGG
>JANLPN010000532.1:0-3248 GCA_031367285.1 Betaproteobacteria bacterium
CCAGGGCCACGACCTGCGCAGCTTGCTGCGCTCGGGCGCCAACGACGAAACCATCACGTCCGCCATCGGCAATATCTGGAGCGGCCGTGACGACCGTTATTCGGAACTGCGCAGCACCATGGCGCTTGTGGGCGGCGCGCCACGGGTCGAGATGAGCTACATCGGGGGCTGAGGTGAAGTTGATCGGCCCCGACCAGATTACCGGGGTGGTGCTTGCCGGTGGCCGTGGCATGCGTATGGGCGGTGCGGACAAGGGCCTGCAACTGTTTAATGGCGTGCCCCTGGCGCTGCACACGCTCAAGCGGCTGCAGGCGCAGGTGGGCCACTGCATAATCAATGCCAACCGCAACGCGGATGTGTACCAGGCCTTCGGGGTGCCGGTGTGGCAGGACGTGTTGCCCGACTACGCCGGGCCGCTGGCAGGCTTCATCACCGCCTTGCAGCATTGCCCCACGCCCTATCTGGTCACGGTGCCCTGCGACACCCCCTTGTTCCCAACCGACCTGGTGGCGCGGCTGGCACAAGTGATGGCGCTTGAGGACTGCGAGATTGCGATGGCGTCGGCCCCCGAAGAAGACGGGGGCGGCCAAGTGGCCTGGCACAAGCAGCCGGTATTCTGTTTGCTCCGGGTCGGCCTGCTCGCCAGCCTGGAGCACTTCACCGCGCAGGGTGGCCGCAAGATCGACGCCTGGACGGCCCTGCACAAGACCGTGGTGGTGCCGTTTGAAACCCCGCGTGCTTTTTTCAACGTCAACACGCTGGTGGAGCTGCAGGCGGCACAGTCATGAAGTTCAAATCATGAGTCTCTCGCTGGACGAGATTGCGGCGCAGCTGCAGGGATACGACCCGCGGAGCCTGCGCGCCGCCGACGTGAACGAATTCCTGGCGCGGCTGGTCGAGCCTGTCACGGGTACCGAAGAAGTCGGCATCTTTGACGCACTGGGGCGTGTACTGGCGCAAGACATCGTCTCACCCATCAGCGTGCCGCCGCACGACAACTCGGCCATGGATGGCTACGCCCTGGATGGCGCGCAATTGAGCCTCACCGCCCCGCTGCAGCTCAAAGTGGTTGGGACGGCCATGGCCGGACAGGTGTGGCCGGGCCAGTCCGGGCCGGGTGAAGCGGTAAAGATCATGACCGGTGCCGTCATGCCGGCGGGCCTTGACACCGTGGTGCCGCAGGAACTGGCGCAACAGCAGGGTGACACCATTACGGTGGCAGCCGGGTTGCTGGCGCGCGGCGACAACCGGCGCAAACTCGGCGAGGATCTGCGGCAAGGCCAGGCTGCCTTGCGACAGGGCGAGCTGCTGGGCCCGGCAGCCCTGGGGCTGGTGGCCAGCCTGGGTATCGCACGCGCACTGGTGTGGCGCAAGCTGCGGGTCGCCTATTTTTCCACCGGCAACGAGTTGTTGAGTCTGGGGCAGGTGCCGCGCGAGGGCGCGGTCTACGACAGCAACCGCTACACGGTGTTTGGCCTGCTCAGCCGCCTGGGTGTGCAGGTGATCGACATGGGCGTGGTGCCCGATGCACCGGCCGAACTGGAGGCCGCGTTTATTGCCGCCGCGGAGAAAGCCGACGCCATCATCACCAGCGGAGGTGTCAGTGTCGGGGAAGCCGACTATACCCAGGCCATGATGAAAAAACTCTCGGCCGACAGCGGCGGTGTGGCGTTCTGGCGGATTGCCATGCGGCCGGGGCGGCCGATGGCGGTAGGCCGGATTGCGGCCGCAACACAGGCGGGCGCACGTTCCGCGATTCTGTTCGGGCTGCCGGGCAACCCGGTGGCGGTGATGGTGACTTTTCTGGCGTTTGTGCGCCCTGCCCTGCTGCAGATGATGGGCAGCAGCGCGCGCAAGCCTCCGCTGCTGCGCGCGCGCAGCACGGAGCCACTGCGCAAGAAACCGGGCCGTACCGAATACCAGCGCGGCCTGGTCAGCACCGCCGCCGACGGCAGAGTTCAAGTCACGACCACCGGCAACCAGGGCTCGGGCGTACTGAGCTCCATGGTGCAGGCCAACGGCCTGATCGTCCTGCACCACGCCCAGGGCAATGTGGAAGTGGGTGACGAAGTGGACGTGATGATGTTTGACGGAGTGATCTAAGGGCCACGTGAATCTGGTTATTCGGCCGCCAGCGCCGGGTGTGGCGCTGCGCCTCCAAGGGTGCCGTGCCCCTCCACCGTCAGCTCTTTTTTCGCGCCTGGCGCGTGTTTGCGCGCCAGCAGCGAATACATGGTGGGAACCACAAAAATAGTCAGCAAGGTGCCCAGACTCATGCCTCCCACAATCACCCAGCCGATCTGGCGCCGGCTCTCGGCACCGGCACCCGTGGCCAATGCCAGCGGCAAGGCGCCCAGCACCATGGCGCCGGTAGTCATCATGATGGGCCGCAGGCGTTGCGCCGCCGATTTCTTGATCGCAGCCATGGTGTCCAGGCCCTGTTCGCGCAATTGGTTGGCGAACTCCACGATCAAAATACCGTGTTTTGTGATCAGGCCGACCAGCGTGATCAGGCCGATCTGGCTAAACACATTGAGCGTACCGCCGGACCACTGGAGCGCCAGCAAAGCCCCGGCCATCGACAGCGGCACGCTGAGCAGAATTACAAACGGATCCACAAAACTCTCAAACTGCGCCGCCAGTACCAGAAAGATAAAAAACAGGGCCAGCACGAACACCAGCGTCAGCGAGTCAGCCGACTTGCGGAACTCGCGGCTTGATCCGTTGAGGTCGGTGGCGTAACCGGGCTTGAGCACCTTCTTCGCCGTGGCGTCCATAAAGTCCAGCGCTTCGCCCACCGAGTAGGTGGCCGACAAATTGGACGTGATGGATGCCGAACGCCTTTGACCGAAGTGGTTCAGCTCGCGCGGCACCACCACCTCGCGCAGCTTGACCAGGGCCGAGAGCGGGATCATCGCCTCCGCCTTGCCACGCACGAATATCTTCTCGATGTCATCCGGCGTATCACGACCCGACGCATTGGTCTGCACGATAACGTCGTATTGTTCGCCTTCGCGTTTGTAACGCGTCACCAGCCTGCCGCCCAGCATGGTTTCGACCGCGCGCGCGATAGCGTCCACGCCCACACCCATGTCCGCCGCGCGCTCGCGGTCCACCTCAAGCCGGATCTCGGGCTTGTTCAGGCGCAGGTCGGTATCCACCTGCACAAAGCCAGGGTTCTTGGCCAGTTCATCCTGGAACGTGCGCACTGTCTGGGCCAGGTTCTGGTAACTGTCCGACGTGATGAT
>JANLPN010000546.1:0-1809 GCA_031367285.1 Betaproteobacteria bacterium
CCGCGCCAATTGCCAATTTCTGGCCTCGGACCACGGGAATACTACTTTGAAACCAGCACTTATTGCGATGGCACTGGTGCTTTTGGCTGGCGCGAGTTTTGCAGACGAGGCCTTGCTGGCCGCATCTCCGGCATCGGCGCCCAATGTCGCCAGGCCATCGTCTTATCGGAGCCCGATGTCGGTCCCGTCTGCGGCCCGTCTGGAGCGGCCTGCTTTGACGGTTCCTTCCACACCACCGGGCATCTCAGGGAGCCCGACATTCACATCCACCTGCGACAGCCGCGGCTGTTGGGGCAGCGACGGAACGCGCTACAACGCGGCGGGCGGTATGTTGATGCGGCCGGACGGCAAGGTATGCCGCGAGGTAGCCGGAGTAATGCAGTGCCCGTGATCAGGTGTACCTGAGCAGCGCGGGCGGGCGGCCTGGTTCCGTACCTGCGAAAATAGTGTGGATTCGTCATGCGTTTGCCGGCAAACGTAGAGGCGGGCAGCTGCCCAGGCCGGGCAAAAGGCCTGTATTGCCAATCCATATGAACATTCCCGAGAGATCCGGTGCCTGAAAAAAGCCCACTGACGCAAGGCCATACCGGCTGGAAAACCAGCATAGCCCCGATGATGGATTGGACGGACCGTCATTGCCGCTATTTCCATCGCCTGTTGACGCACAAGACGCTGCTCTACACCGAGATGCTGACCACCGGCGCGCTGGTCCATGGCGACGTGGCGCGGCATCTGCGGTTCAACACGGAAGAACATCCGGTGGCCCTGCAGCTGGGCGGCAGCGAGCCCGCGGACCTGGCGCATTGCGCGCAGCTGGGTGAGCAATGGGGGTATGCCGAAATCAACCTGAATTGCGGCTGCCCGTCCGAGCGTGTGCAGCGTGGTGCCTTTGGCGCCTGCCTGATGGCCGAGCCGCGGCTGGTGGCCGATTGCGTCAAGGCCATGCTGGACGTGGTGTCGGTGCCGGTCACCGTAAAACACCGCATCGGAATCAACAAGACTGAGAGTTACGAGTTTGTGCGCGACTTCGTGGGGCAGGTAAGCGAGGCCGGTTGCAAGGTATTTATCGTGCATGCCCGTAATGCCTGGCTGAAAGGGCTGTCACACAAACAAAACCGCGATGTACCGCCGCTGCGCTACGAAATGGTGCACAGGCTGAAGGCGGAGTTTGCGCATTTGACGATAGCCATCAATGGCGGCATCACGACCAGCGAGCAGGTGGCGCAGCAGTTGATGTCGCTCGACGGCGTGATGCTTGGGCGCGAGGCTTACCACA
Organism: Betaproteobacteria bacterium; assembly: GCA_031367285.1. Lineage (GTDB taxonomy): Bacteria > Pseudomonadota > Gammaproteobacteria > Burkholderiales > Burkholderiaceae_C > CAISIP01. Next base: position 1,277 of record JANLPN010000546.1, read on the forward strand.
ACCCATGGTGGCTGGCCTCGTGGGATGAAAGTTTTCACGGCGCCGGGCTCTGCATGCTCACGCGTGAGCTGGTGGAACAGCGGATGTGCGAGTACATGGTGCGCGAACGGCAGGTGCATGGCACGCCATGGACCGCCATCGCGCGGCATATGCTGGGCCTGCGCCACGGCCTGCCCGGTGCGCGCCATTGGCGCCAGGTATGGAGCGACCATCGCCTGCGTGACGAAAACCCGCATGACGTAATGCACCAGGCACACGCCGTGCCCGACAACTTGCCGCGGCCAGTGGAAACAGCGGATGTCTGATACCGCGCATCGACACATGCGCACTGCTTTGGCGCTGCTCTGGTTGGTACCGGCCATGTGGAGCGTCAACTACATCGTCGCCCGCAAGGCCCCGGGTGTCATTGGCCCGCATATGCTGGCGTTGGGCCGCTGGGCGATTGCCGCCGTGGTCCTGGCAATACTGGCGGGGCCAGAACTGTGGCGTGAACGCCGGGCCATCACCCGCGTCTGGTGGCAATACCTGGTGCT
>JANLPN010000235.1:0-11594 GCA_031367285.1 Betaproteobacteria bacterium
GATCGTGTCGGTGGGGTGCTCGGCGCAGCGGCATAAAGGAGGAGCGGCCGGCCCTAGGCAGCTGCGGGGGACAGCCGCGGAGCCGAGTACCCCGCCGGCCCGATCACACGAACCGTTCGACGGACCCAGAACAAACGTAAGTTGCTTTGTCGTCATTTCCGGAAAGATCAATAGTACGTACCGTGAGCACACCATGTTTGGGTGGATAACAAACCAGGAGACCCCATGTTCGAAACCGCAATAGCAGGCAGCCTGCCCAAACCCGCCTGGCTGGCTGAGACGCAGAAACTCTGGCCGCAATGGAAAAGCGCGGGCGAGGAGTTGCTGCAGGCCAAGGCCGACGCCACCTTGTTGTGGATCAAGGCGCAGGAGGATGCGGGCCTGGCCATCATCGGCGACGGTGAACAGGCACGCCAGCATTTTGTGCACGGCTTCGTGGAGCATGTGGGCGGTATCGATTTCGAGCACAAAGTCACCATGGGCATTCGCAACAACCGCTACGACGCACAGGTACCGCAGGTGGTGGGGCCGCTGGCGCTCAAGGGCCGGGTACATGCGTTCGAAGCGCGCCTGCTGCGTGCACATACGGCCAAGAAGATCAAGTTCACGCTGCCGGGACCGATGACGATCGTGGACACGGTGGCCGACCGTTTTTATGGCGATCGGGCCGCGATGGCCATGGCCTTTGCGGAGTTGCTGAACCAGGAGGCGCTGGCGCTGCGCGACGACGGGGTGGACATCATCCAGTTCGACGAACCGGCCTTCAACGTCTACATGCGGGACGCGGCTGACTGGGGCGTCAAGGCCCTGGAGCGTGCCGCGCAGGGCCTGGCGCGCGAGGCAGCGCCCGGCGTGCCTGGACCCGGAGGCGCGCCCGCGGTGCGCGCCTGTACCACGGCGGTGCACATCTGTTACGGCTACGGCATCAAGGCCAACACCGACTGGAAACAGACGCTGGGTGCGCAATGGCGGCAGTACGAGCAGGTATTCCCGGCCCTGGCGGCCAGCAGCATCGCGCAGGTCAGCCTGGAGTGTTACCACTCGCAGGTACCGCTGGAGCTCATGAGCCTGCTCAAGGGCAAGGACGTGATGGTAGGTGTGATAGACGTGGCCAGCGACGAGATCGAGACCGCGGAACAGGTGGCCACCACCATAGGCCGCGCGCTGAAGTTCGTGCCGGCGCGGCGCCTGATTGCCTGCACCAACTGCGGCCTGGCGCCGATGCGGCGCGACATTGCGCTAAAAAAGCTGGAGGCGCTGGGCCTGGGCGCGGCGCTGGCCAGGCAGCGTTACGGCGAACCGGAGACCGCCCAATGATTTTGCCCACGGCGGAGCCCGCCGAACTCGGCTTGTGCCCGCAGCGCAGCGCCGCGCTGGTGGATGTTTTGCAGGCGCACATCGACCGCAAACATCTGCCGGGTGCTGTGGTGGTCGTTGCGCGGCACGGAAAAATTGCGCTGCTCAAGAGCCTGGGCGAACAAGACCCAGGCATTGGAACAGCAATGGCGCCGGACAGCATCTTTCGCCTGTATTCCATGACCAAACCGGTGGTGTCGGTAGCCGCGATGATGCTGATGGAGCAGGGCAAGTTCCTGTTGTGTGACCCGGTGGCCCGTTATCTGCCCGAATTTGCCAACCAGCAGGTGGCGGTGGAGCGTGACGGGCAGCTCACGCTGCAGCCGCTGCAGCGCCCGATGGCGGTGCAGGATCTAATGCGCCATACGTCGGGGCTTACCTACGAGTTCTCGGGGCAGTCGGCGGTGCAGCGGCGCTACTACGAACAAGAGGTCAATATCCGGCGCCCCGGGCGCGACAATGCGGCGTTTTGCAAGGCGCTGGCGGCCATTCCGCTGATGGACCAGCCCGGCAGCATCGGTGAATACAGCCGCGCCACCGACGTGCTGGGCCGGCTGGTGGAAGTGCTCAGTGGCCAAAGCCTGGGTGTCTGTCTGCAGGAAAAAATATTTGCGCCGCTGGGCATGGCAGCTACCGGCTTCTTCGTGCCCGTGGCTCAACACGGCCGCATCGCCGAGCCGTTTAGCCACGACCCCGACGGCGGCGTGATGATGACCATGTCCAGTATCCGCGAGCAACCGGCCATGGAGTCGGGCGGTGGCGGCCTGGTATCCACGGCCCTGGACTACGCGTGTTTCCTGCAATGCCTGTTGAACCGCGGGCGTTTGGGTAACGTGCGTTTGCTGTCTCCGCACACGGTGGATTTCATGACGGCAGACCACCTGGGTCGCATCCCGGCGCGCGACAACCTGCTGGAGCCCGGCGAGGGTTTCGGCCTGGGGTTCGCCGTGCGCCTGGCGTTGGGCGTTACGCCAGTGCCGGGCTCGGTGGGCACGTATTACTGGAGTGGCCTGGGTGGCACCAGTTTTTTTGTCGATCCGGCGCAGGACATGTTTGCCATGCTGCTGATCCAGGCGCCGAACCAGCGCGCGTATTACCGCCAGCTGTTTCGCAACCTCGTGTATGCCAGCCTGGTGGATTGACAGCCATTACACTGGCGCGACACCATGGTCGTTGTTGAATTCGCCGCCAGCCTGCGCCGCCACGTGGATTGCCCGCCGCAGTCGGTCACACCCGGCAGCCTGCGGGAGGTGCTAGAGGCAGCGCTGCTTGGCGCTCCCGAGTTGGGGCACTACGTGTTTGACGACCAGCGCGCGGTGCGCAAACATGTGGCCGTTTTCATAAACCGGGAAATGGTGCAGGATCGCCGGCACCTGGACCAGGCGCTGAGTGCAGGGGACCGGGTTCTGGTCATACAGGCCCTCACGGGTGGTTAGACATTGCGGGTATCAGGAGACCATCATGCACACCGTTCTTGTTGGCAGCCGTAAAGGCCTGTTTGTTGTTCGCGGAGCCGGGATGCACTGGAACATCGCCGCCCACCATTTCGCCGGCGACCCGGTGACCCAGGTGCTGGCCGATGCGCGTGATGGCGCCTGGTATGCCGCCCTGCGTATGGGGCACTTTGGCATCAAGTTGCGCAAGAGCCTGGACCAGGGCGCCAGCTGGCAGGAAATTGCCGCGCCGGCTTTTCCGGCCAAGCCCGCCGAGGGACCCTGGGCCGACGACAACACGCCCTGGAGTGTGGACCTGTTGTGGACGCTGGTGGCAGGCGGCGTCGATGAGCCGGGTACTTTGTGGGCCGGTTGTATCCCCGCGGGTTTGTTCCGGTCGCAGGATGGCGGCGCGAGCTGGCAACTGAATATGCCGTTGTGGGAGCAGCCCGGACGCAGAGAATGGTTTGGCGGCGGGTATGACCATGCCGGCGTCCATTCGGTGCTGGTGGACCCGCGCGATAGCCGCCACCTCACAGTGGCGGTGTCTTGTGGCGGCGTCTGGCAGAGTTTGGATGCCGGAGCCAACTGGGCCTTGACCGCCAGCGGCATGCGGGCCGACTTCATGCCCGAGGAGCGCGTGGAAGACGGCAATATCCAGGACCCGCATTGCCTGGTGCAGTGTGCGGCCGACCCGCAGTCGCTGTGGGTACAGCACCATTGCGGCATTTACCGCTCCACGGACGCTTCCCAAAGCTGGCAGCAGATTGCCGCGCCAGCGCCTTCGGGTTTTGGTTTTGCGGTGGCCTGTGATCCGCGCAACCCGCAGCGCGCCTGGTTCGTGCCGGCGCAGGCTGACGCCGTGCGTATTCCAGTGGGCGGGAAAATGGTCGTCACCCGGACCGACGATGGTGGCGCCACGTTCAAGGTGTTCGGCGACGGTCTGCCGCAAGACCATGCCTGCCATCTGGTGTACCGCCACGCGCTGGATGTGGCGGCTGATGGCCAGACCCTGGCCATGGCGTCCACCACCGGGGCCCTGTGGGTTAGCGGCAATGCGGGAGAGAATTGGCACACGGTGTCGCGCGATTTGCCACCGGTGGCCGCAGTGAGGTTCGTGCCTTGAGCGTTGGTGCCCGGCCAACGTTGGTCGTGCCGGTGCAGATGCCGCTGGTTCTGGTTCCTGGCCTGATGTGTGATGCCTCGGTGTGGGAGCCGGTGGTCCCGCTGCTGGCGCCACACGCCGTGTGCCAGGTGGTGGACCACGGCGCCGCGAACAGTCTCACGCTGATGGCGCAACAAGCCCTGGATAACGCGCCTGGGCGTTTCGCGCTGGCTGGCCATTCGATGGGCGGGCGTGTCGCCGTGGAAATGCTGCGCCTGGCGCCGCAGCGGGTGACGCACCTTGCCTTGCTGGATACCGGTTATCGCCAGCGCGCTGGTGGTGCCAAAGGCGACGACGAAGCGCGCGGACGCTACGAGTTGCTGGCCGTTGCCCGGGCCCGGGGCGTGCGCGCAATGGCCAGCCAATGGGTGCAGGGCATGGTGGCGCCGGCACGCCTGGCCGATGCGGCGTTGGTCGAGTCCATCGTGGCCATGCTCGAACGCAAGAGCGCCGACACCTTCGAGCAGCAGATTGAGGCTTTGCTCAAGCGGCCCGATGCCACCCCTGTGCTGGCCGGCGTGCGGGTTCCCGCATTGGTGTTGTGCGGCAGCGAGGACAGTTGGGCGCCGGTGTCGCAGCATGAGGAAATCGCCGCCTTGATGCCGGGCCGCGCCGTGCTGAAGGTGGTCGACGGCGCGGGGCACATGAGCACCATGGAGCAACCTGAGCTCGTTGCCCTGGCCATGCTTGAATGGCTGCAGCGCCCCGGCCTTTGAACGGCATGCCCCCTGTGGGTGAACCCCCGGGCGGACAAGGCGACAGGCATCTGGTGAACCCGGTACACCGGGTTTTTGCGCGCGTCCGCGGCATTTGAATCCAATCCACGCGATGCTGCGTATGCCTTTATGCCGGGAGCCCGCAGCGGGCTCCCGGCGCGGCGCGCTTCGGTTGATGTGCGCCGCCCATCAACCCGTCCGAGGAGTTCAACATGACCCTGCCATCGCCCTGGCGCACCCCGGTGCTGACCAGTCTTGCCGCTGCAATTGCCATCAGCGGGCTCGTTCTGCTTTCCCCACCCGCCCAGGCCTCCAGCCACCGGGAAGCACCGTTCATTGCGACCCAGCCCAAGGTGGATGGAACCGATCTCTACCTGTTCAACAGCTACGAGACCGGCCGCGCGGGTTATGTAACGGTGATTGCCAATTACCAGCCCTTGCAGGATGCCTACGGCGGACCGAACTACTTCAAGATGGACCCGAACGCGCTGTACGAAATTCACATTGACAATAATGGCGACGCGCGCGAGGACCTGACTTTCCAGTTTCGCTTCCAGAACAACTTCAAGGCCATCACGTTACCGATCGGCGGCCAGAATGTTGCGATACCACTGAGCCAGGCCGGCCAGGTCAGTGCGCCTAACGCTGGCGCGCTCAACGTCAACGAGCAGTTCACGCTGGCCTTGGTGCGGGGTGACCGCCGAACCGGCGCGACCGCGGCGGTCAGCCGCATGGGCAGCGGCGCCACGGTGTTCGACAAGCCGGTGGACAACATCGGTACCAAAACCATCCCCAATTACGCTGCGTATGCGGCGCAGCACATTTACGATGTAAACATTCCCGGTTGCGGCACACCGGGCCGGGTGTTTGTGGGCCAGCGCCAGGAAGGTTTCGCGGTCAATTTGGGAGCGGTGTTCGACCTGGTGAACGCACCACTGTCGGTAATCACCGATCCGGCGCTGATCGGAGCCGTGGCCAACGTGATTGGCGACAAGAACATTACTACGCTTGCGCTGGAGATTCACAAGAGCTGTTTGCTGGCTGCCGGAAGCAACGACCCGGTGATTGGGGCCTGGACCACCGCCAGCATTCGCCAGAGCCAGCTTATCAATGCGACCCCGCCCAGTGGGTACCAGACCACCGCCAGCGTCGGCGGCGCCTGGGTGCAAGTGTCTCGCGTGGGGATGCCTCTGGTCAACGAGGTGGTGATAGGCTTGCCGGACAAGGACAAGTTCAACGGCTCGTCGCCACGCAACGATGGCCAGTTTGCCGCCTATGTAACCAATCCGACTCTCCCGGCCTTGCTGGAAATCGCGCTTGCAACACCTGCAATAGCGCCCACCAACCTGCCGCGTACCGACCTGGTGACCACCTTCCTGACCGGTATTGCGGGAGTCAACCAGCCGGTGAACGTGGTGCCTTCAGAGATGTTGCGGCTGAACACGGCCATTGCCGCAGTGCCGTTTGGCCAGCAGAACCGTCTCGGTATCGTGGGCAGCGTGGCAACCGGGGGCAGCGACTTCGCGGGCTACCCCAATGGCCGCCGGCCCAAGGACGACGTGGTGGACATTTCACTGGTCGCGGTAATGGGTGGCTTGTGTATTGTCAACGGCAATACGAACGCCTTCGGCTTTGGCGTTGCCTGCAAGCCTTCTGCCGTGCCACTGGGCACCACGTCATTGAAACTGCACGACGCAGTAGACCAGGCGGTGCAGCCATTTCTGCCCGGCTTTCCTTACCTCAACACGCCACTGCCTGGCGCGCAGTAGGCCGACCGAACAACTTCTGGAGCAGACATCATGAAAAAGACACTTTCCCGGTTTGCCTGTGCACTTGCCCTGGCCGTTGGCGCAAGCGCCCACGCGGGCCTGGTAACTTTTGATGCACCGACGCTGGTGGATATCGACCCCGTGACCAACGTCGCTACCTATACCGAGAGCGGTTTTCGCTTTTCGGGTGACGCGGCTTCTTACCTTCCGCTCGACTTCATCGGCACCGGTGGCAGCGGCGGTCTGTTGGTGCTGGCCAACAGCACGCTGACGTTGACAGGTTTCGACGGAGGCCTGTTTAACCTTGTCTCGTTGGACTACGGCTTGTATGACCTTTCGGCTTTGGACCCGTCGCTGAAACTGCTGGTGCACGGGCTCTTTGGCGACAACACAGAGCTGAACCAGACGCTGGGGCTGGGTGACCCGGCCAGCTTCGCGTTCACGGGATGGACTGCGCTCAAGGAAGTGACATTCGCCGCCAATGCCGATTACGTTCTGGACAACGTCAGCTCGGTGCCTGAGCCTGGCTCGGTGGCACTCGTTGGCGCGGCCTTGGCCGGACTCGTATTCGTGCGGCGCCGATTTTCCCGCCTGGATGCCGGACCAGGCCCTACGTCATCACTCCCAGGATGACGCTGGAAGCCTTGAACAGCGCAGTAGCGGGAGAGCCAGGCGCAAGCCCAAGTTCCTTCAGGCTGGCCTGTGTGATGATGGCGGCAATCGTGCCGCCGCCAGTCATGGCAATCACCACTTCCGCGTTGACCGCACCGGGGGTCACCGAAGCCACGGTGCCCGACAGCTGGTTGCGGGCCGAGAGTTGTGCATCATCCAGGCCGGTGGCGACGATGATGGACGAGGACTTGACCAGCGCAAAGGCGGCCATGTTGGTGCGCAGCCCCAGGGATTCGGTGCTTTCGCGCGTGACGATGGCAACGATGCGCGCGCCGCCGGGCAGGGTGAGTTCCACCTCGTCGTTCACGGCGCCGGAGCGCACAGCCGTGACGGTGCCGGCAAACTGGTTTCGGGCGCTGGTTCTCATGTTCAGGGTCCTTAAAACGGTGAAGTCGGTGTGCAGGTCGGCCGATTCCTCACTCAGCAGTTTGACGAAGCGCTGGTGTGCCGCGGACAGTTGCGCAAAACGTTCCACCAGCCGGGCCCCGCGTGGCGTTAGCCGCGTCGAGCCACCGCCGGCGCCGCCGGTCGTGCGTTCCACCAGTGGCTCACCCGCCAGGTTGTTCATGGTGTCCACCGCGTCCCACGCGGCCTTGTAGCTCATGCCCACGGCCTTGGCGGCCTGGGTAATGGAGCCCTGTTCCGCGATGGCGCGCAGCAGGCCGACGCGGTCGCTGCCACCGAGGGGTTCGCGGCCTACCGTCCACCAGACCGCACCTTGCAGCTCCAGTGGCTCATTCGGTTTTTTTCGTTTGCCTGCCATGGGCTCATTCCACCAGAGATCCCTGGGCTTCAGCCCTCGATACTACCCGCCCACCGGCAATAAAAACCACCTCGTCGGCCAACGCGGCCAGGTCGTCTTCATCGTGCGTGATCAGCAGCATGGGAACCCGTATCTCGGCCAGCAACTGCGCCAGCTGGCTGCGCAACTGCTGGCGCAGTGCCTTGTCGAGCGCTGCAAACGGCTCATCCAGCAGCAAGGCGCGCGGCTGCACCACCAGTGCCCGCGCCAGTGCCGTGCGCTGCTTTTGCCCGCCCGAGAGCTGGTGCGGGTAATGGGTTTCCAGGCTCTGCAGCGCAAAAGCCTCCAGCCACCGGTCCACCGCGTCCGACGCGGCGATTCGCGAGGGGTTGCGCCAGCCGGTGCGTAACGCAAAGGCGATGTTCTGGCGCACGGTCAGGTGCGGGAACAGCGCGTAGTCCTGGAACACATAGGCCAGCCGGCGGGACTGCGGCGACTGGTTCACGCGGCCAACACTACCAAGAAAACGCCGGGCCGCTCCCAAGTTTTCTTGGTCGTGCCGTAGCCAGAGGCAACGGCTCTTCAGCCCGTCCCAAGCTGCGCAGGCAGCTTGGGAGCCGCGGGCCTCAGCCCCCTCGGGGGGCCTGGCGAAGCCAGGGCTGGGGGCGCTCTCAAACAGCGTCTCGCCCATGATCCGCACATGGCCGTGGTCAGGCTGCAGCAGGCCGGCCAGCATTTTTAGCGTGAGGGTCTTGCCGGCGCCGGATGGCCCGAACAGGACCAGCCGCTGCGCGTCGCTGTGGAAATTTACGGCGACGTTGAAGTGCCGCCGCGCATGCCGCAGGGTTTTGGTCAGGGCAATGTCCCACATCATGGCTGGCTACTCAAGAGTGTTGCGCAACGCGCCCGGGTACCAGCCATCCCGCGGCCAGCAGCATGGCCAAGCAGGTGATGGCGGTCACACCGATCAGAAAATTGGCGGTGTGGTCCTGACCGGCCTGCACTGCTTCGTAGACCGCGATAGACAGGGTCTGGGTTTTTCCAGGAATGCTGCCGGCCACCATCAGCGTGGCGCCGAATTCGCCGGTGGCGCGCGCAAAGGCCAGCAGCAGCCCGGCCAGAATGCCGCGCCAGGCGAGCGGAAGAGAGACACGGAAAAACACCGCCATCGCCGGTATGCCCAACACCCGAGCGGCTTGTTCAAGTTGCGGATCAACGCCCTCAAATGCAGCGCGCGCGGACTTGAAGACCAGCGGGAACGCCACCAGGGCGGCCGCGAACACTGCAGCCTGCCAGGTAAAGATGAGGCTGATGCCAAACTGCTGTTTGAGCCACCCCCCCAAAGGCCCCTGGTTGCCGATCAACACCAGCAGGTAATACCCGAGCACCGTAGGCGGCAACACCATGGGCAAGGTGAGCAGGGCGTCCACCACTTCGCGGCCGGGGAAACGCCAACGCGCCATCACAAAACCCGTGGCCACTCCGAGCAGCAGATTCAGCGCCGTCGCCCACAGCGCAACCTTGAGCGTCAGCAGCAATGGGACCCAGGCGGCTTCCATCCTGCGCCTTCAGGGCTTGCCAAAGCCAAACTTCGCCAGCACGGCCAGCGCCTGCGGCGACTGCACAAAAGCGACAAACTTCTTCGCGTTATCGAGATTGGCACTGCTGGCGACGGGTGCAATGGGGTAGAGCACCGGGGCCGGCGTGGGCACCGTCAAAGCCACTTTCACCTTGTCCTGTACCAACCTGGCATCGGTGGCATACACAAATCCGGCATCGACCTCGCCACGCGCCGCGTAGTCCAGCGCCTGGCGCACGTTTTGCGCGCCAATCATTTTGGGTTCAATGGCGGGCCACAGTCCGGCCTGTTCCAGCACCGCCTTGGTGTATCGCCCCACGGGCACACTTGCGGGTAGCCCGATGGCAATACGTTTGTAGCCCGGTTGGGCCAGGTCAGTCAGTGTTTTGGGCGTCTGGTTGCTCCCGGCCGGAACGATGATGACGAGCGCGTTCGACACAAAATTGCGTCTTCCAACTGTCTGGATCAGGTTCTGGCTTTGAGCCTGGTCCATGGTCTCCTGGTCGGCACTGGCAAACACGTCCACCGGCGCGCCTTTGGCGATCTGCTGCAGCAAGGCCCCGGAAGCGCCAAAGTTGAACAACACCCTGGTGCCGGGATTGGCTGCCTCGAATACCGGACCCAGCTGCTGGAACGCATTGGTCAGGCTGGCGGCGGCGGAGATGGTCAGTTCGGCAGCCCATATACCTGCGCTGAAGCAGGTGGCGAAGATCATGACCATCAGTCGCGAAAGAAGGGCTGTCATCGGTAATTAGCAGAGTCGGATGCACGAAATATATTGCAAGCTATGTCGAATTCTCAACACGGTTTATTCGTATTTAATCCTGAGAAAATCAACACTTGTTTCCAAAGCGGACATCGTAATATACAAACATATACGTCGATGCGCTTTTTCTTGAGTTGATCTTGGCCCCGAAATACTTGCGCCACAGGCCGCATATCCGCCACCAAGAGGTCGTCCGTCGCCATCTGGGGGCGGTGTGAGGTGAACTCGGGCATGTACACATCTGCCAGTGAAGTCGTACGCGAGGCGCTTCGCCTCATGGGTGAGCATGATCGTCTTCGGCAGGTGAAGTTTGATGAGCCGCGAAGCGAGGTTCGCAAGGGTCTTGAGAGCGGTGCGAGCGAGAACTGGGATGCCTCCGCGGTGAAGGCGAAGGCCCGCGCCCGCCATGTGTCCAAGCCGACTGTTGCGTAGATGTCCCGCGTAACGCGGAGACCGCATGCGGAGGCAGACATTCTGGGACGCTGCCGAGATGGGTTGGCACCCGGAATTCGCAGCTTCGCGTTTGGCCGACACGTCGTGTTCTTTGAGTCGTTGCCAGACGGCATTGATGTTGTTCGAGTCTTGCACCGCTCACGCGATATCGACGCAAGCTTTGAGCTATGAGGTGCAGCAGGCTTCAACTACCCGATTCTGTATCCTATGCCTGAGGCGGGTGCCACGGTTTACCTGCTGCCCATCCGGCATCACCGCCAACTGTCATTTTGAGTTCGCCCGGCTTTGGCCGACGTAGCCAACGGCCGATGAGGCAATAAAGGTCTGCGCACCACGTGAATACGTAGCGCAACGGGGTTGCGATGGGTATCGAGTTTGGCGCTCTAACAGTTGAAAGGGGTACGGTCCGTCATGTCGAACGTGTTGCTTGGAATTGCCGCTGGCCTTGTCTTCGGAGCCGTATCGGTTGCGACAATGATTCCGCTCTCATTCCCCGATAAGACGGCCGCCTTGAGCGCGGCATTCATTGACCGCTTTGCAATTGGCTTTGTTATTGGTTGCGTCCAGTTGCCCTGGCCCGGGTGGCTTGTCGGGTTGGTCTTTGGCCTGCTGCTGAGTATTCCGAGTGCGATCATCACCAAAGCCTACCTTCCCATTGTCTTGCTCGGTGGCCTTGGTGGCCTGGTCATCGGAGGGATCATTCATGGCTGGCTACCACGCACCTGACAAGGTCGTTGACCGGTAGCACATCGGCAGGGCTGACTTGTGTGTGTCATCGAGGTTCGGCGCAACGCCGTGCGCCACTCACGTCCGGCTTCAATCGTATTGGCGCCATTTGTGCGATGCTTGATCCATGCCTACGGAAGTCAAGGAATTCGTCACGCTGCTTCAGGCGGACGGCTGGCGCCTTGTGCGACAAAAGGGGAGCCATCGCCAGCGCCAT
>JANLPN010000556.1:0-2175 GCA_031367285.1 Betaproteobacteria bacterium
GGCGTACCCATGTGTTTGTCCAGGCAGTTGGCGCTGGCGTTGAGTTCCCCGTCATCGAACCATTTGTAGAACGGTGCGCCGGACTCGTCCAGCGTGCGCGTGAACGGTTTGCTCCAGGCGATGTTGTCGCGTGCTAGCCTGGCCCAGAAGCCCTCGAAATCCTTGTCGGCCTCGGCACACAAGGCGTCGTAGGCAGCCATGCCAGAGATGCGGGCACTTTTTACGGTCGCCTCGCTCGGCGCAAACACACGGTTCTCAACCAGTACTGACTCTATGGAACTCATCTCTGCTGTCTCCAAACGTTGGTTGCACACATTTCCGGTGGCCCGAAGTGTCGAGCCTGCCACTTACAAGTCACTGACACAGCGTCTTGGCACATACCAGTACGGGGCATGCGGCGATTTTGCACCCTGCGAGTTCGCCCACCTACAATTCCCGTTGTCCGCTGCCACACTGTCTGCCCCATGAACGAACCCGAAAAGAACTCTGTCGCAAAAATCGGGCTCCTGTCCACCTTCATCTTCTCCAGCCGCTGGCTGCAACTGCCACTCTATCTGGGCCTGATTGCTGCCCAGACAGTTTACGTATTTCACTTCTGGGTCGAGCTGGTCCATCTTCTGGAGGCCGCTTTCGGCAGCCCCACGGCGCTGCAGCAGCTGGTTACCAGCATCGGCTACAAGACCGACGTACAGATAACGTCCCTGAACGAAACCATCATCATGCTCGTGGTGCTGGCGCTTATCGACGTAGTGATGATTTCCAATCTGCTCATCATGGTGATTGTGGGCGGTTACGAGACCTTTGTCAGCCGCATGAACCTGGAAGACCACCCCGACCAGCCTGAGTGGTTGAGCCACGTGAACGCGTCGGTGCTGAAAGTCAAGCTGGCCACGGCCATCATCGGCATATCGTCCATCCACCTGCTCAAGACTTTTATCAACGCCGCCAATTACGACGTCAAGGTGCTGATGTGGCAAACCATCATCCACGTGGTTTTCCTGATGTCTGCCATCGCCATTGCGTATACCGACAAACTGATGGCACCGGGCAACCCGGGTTCCGCCGGTAACCAACACTGAGGAGACCGCATGCCCCAAGGCCACAAGAAGCACCTGAAGCAAACCCTGATAAACAGCGGGTTGCTTCTTTTCGCGGCCTTGGTGTCCGTGCTGGCCAGTACGCCTGATGCGGGTGGCCGTGCCTTCCTGGGTATCCCGGTCGACTTCATCCTGTTTGCCTTGACGCTGCTGGGCGTTGCTCTGATGCACGAGCAGACGCTCAAGGTCGCGCTCGTGGGCCTGGCCGTCATCGTCGTCTACAAGCTGGCATTGACAGGCTTCAAGACCGGGTCCGGCTTTGCCGGACTGGTGGCGCACATGGGCCATGAGGGGATATTGCTGAGCAACTTGCTGGGGCTGCTGGTGGGTTTTGCCCTGCTGGCCGACCATTTTGAGCGCAGCGAGTTGCCCAAAATTGCGCCCAAGTACCTGCCGGACGGCTGGATGGGTGGTTTTGTGCTGCTGATCATGGTGTTTGTCCTGTCGGCTTTTCTGGACAATATCGCCGCCGCCCTCATAGGAGGTACCGTGGCCGGGGTGGTGTTCCGCCACAAATTGCATATCGGTTACCTGGCAGCCATTGTTGCGGCCTCCAACGCCGGGGGTGCCGGCAGCGTGGTGGGCGACACCACCACCACCATGATGTGGATAGACGGCGTGAGCCCGCTGCAGGTGCTGGAGGCCTACGTAGGCGCCGTGGTGGCGCTACTGTTTTTTGGCATCATCGCCGCACGCCAGCAACACGCCCATGCGCCCATCACCCGGGACGCCGACCCGACGGCGCGCGTGGATGCCGGCCGGCTGCTTATTTGCGTATCGATGCTGGTCGCCGCGGTGGTGGCCAACGTCAGTTGCAACCTCTACTTTCCGGATGTGCTGGACCATTGGCCGGTGCTGGGTATCACGGTCTGGGTCGTGTTGTTGCTGACTGCGGGATACCGCAGGCCTACATGGGGCCTCGTTCCGGGCGCGTTCAAGGGCTCCGTCTTCCTGCTGTCGCTGGTGGTATGTGCGTCACTGATGCCGGTAGAGAAACTACCCGAGGCCAGTTGGCAAAGTGCCTTGGGCCTGGGTTTTGTATCGGCGGTGTTCGACAACATCCCCCTGACTGCCCTGG
>JANLPN010000239.1:0-17231 GCA_031367285.1 Betaproteobacteria bacterium
CCACACCGTGATGTTCACATTGCCGCTGACCCATGTGAACAACGCCATCCTGCAAGCCAAGCTGCCTTACGATGCGCTGAAAGACTTTGCACCACTGTCGCAACTGGCCACCGGCGGGCCGATGATCGTGGCACGGGCCAACGCGCCCTACAGCAATCTCAAGGAGTTTGTGGACTACGCGAAGAAGCAGAAAAGCATGAGCTACGGCACCTGGGGCAGCGGCTCGTCGGCGCATCTGTTTGGCGAGTTGCTGAACCGCCAGACCGGCGGCAACCTGGTGCACGTGCCTTACAAGGCCGAGGCCGCGGTGCACAACGACATGTTTGGCGAAGCCTTGGACTTTGCCTGGGCCAACCCGTCAACCGCAAGGGCGCAGGCGCAGGCCGGCAAGATGAAGGTGCTGGCCATTGCCGGCACACGGCGTGTCTCTACCCTGCCCAATGTGCCTACCTTTGCCGAGCAGGGCTTCCCGGGGTTTGACGTGGACAGTTGGATCGGCGTGTACGCACCCGCCAAAACGCCGCAGCCCATCGTGGAGGCCTGGACAAGCGCGCTGCGCGACATCACGCGTATGCCCGATGTGTCAGCACGCCTCACGGCGTTTGGCTTCGAGCCGCTGGGCAATACTCCGGCGCAGTTCTTCGAGAGCTACAAGGTCGATTACCCGCGTGTCGCCGAGTTGATCAAGGCGGCCGGCGTCACCGCCGAATAAATGTACCGGACACCATCATGAATACCTTGTCCAGCGAAACGCCCAGACCGGTGATCCCCATAACCATCGATACCGGCACCGCTTACGGGCGCCCCAAGCCCGGCCACATGAGAGAGCTCACGGAAGTCGGCGCCGGCACACCCATGGGTGAACTGATGCGCCGCTATTGGCACCCCATCGGCCTGTGTGCAGATGCCAGCGATACACCGCGCAAGGTGCGCGTGCTGGGCGAAGACCTGATCCTGTTTCGCGACAAGACCGGCCGGCCCGGTCTGGTGTACCCGAACTGCGCCCATCGCGGTGCCTCGCTCTACTATGGCAAGGTGGAAGAACGCGGTATCCGCTGTTGCTACCACGGCTGGATGTTTGACGCACAGGGCAACTGCGTCGAGCAACCGTGCGAGCCCGAGGGTGGCCGCGCACGCGGCAAGATGCGCCAGCCCTGGTACCCGGTGCAGGAGCTGTATGGCCTGGTCTGGGCCTACCTGGGCCCGCCCGACCGGAAACCGGTGTTGCCGCGTTACGAGTGCCTTGAAACCCTCGACGAGGGCGAGTTCATTGAAGCCGACGACAACAGCATAGGCGGAGGAGGCCCCCAGATCATTCCCTGCAACTGGCTGCAGCATTACGAGAACCTGGTCGATCCGTTCCATGTGGTCATATTGCATTCGTCGTTCAGCGGCACGCAGTTTGTGCCCCAAATGGCGGTGATGCCGCAGGTGAGCTGGGACACCACGGAACACAGCGTGCGCACCCTCACCCTGCGCACGCTGGCCGACGGCACAACGCTGCGCCGCATCAGCGAGGCTGGCCTGCCGACGCTGCGCGTTATCCCCAGCCCGCGTATCGGGCGTTATGGCCGGGTTGAATCGCTGGGCTGGGTATTGCCCATGGACGACCACAGTTTCCGCATTTATGTAGTGGGCCGCGTGCGCGAAAAAGCCGAGCTGGTGCGTATGCGCTCGCGCTTGAACGGCAAGTTGTGGGAGGAACTGACCGAAGAGGAACACCGGCAGTTCCCCGGCGACTATGAGGCCCAGGTCAGCCAGGGCGCCATTGCCGCCCATTCCGAGGAACATCTCGCCACCAGCGACCGGGGCATAACGATGCTGCGACGGTTATTGCGACACCAGTTGGAGTTGATTGGGCAGGGCAAGGATCCGGCCGGAGTCAGCTTCGACCCCCTGGCGGCTCCGGTGAAATTCAGCGCGGGGAATTTCCTGGAGACTTGAGAATGGCTCCGAAGTGGCAGGCCCGGCGCCTCGGACCGCTGGTAACCTGGTGTTTCCGCCCGGCGCAGGGCCGGTCCGCCTTGGCTATTTTCGACTGCCTTATGCCGCAGCGAACATAACAACATCACGATAATGTAGTTTGTTATATAACCGACGGCGCCTACATTTCATGCCTATGCATGATTTGGCGTTCGTTTTTGCAGGGTTCTTTGTTGGCCTCGTGGTTGGTTTGACCGGCGTTGGCGGCGGCTCCCTGATGACGCCTATCCTGATATTCTTTTTCGGCGTCAAGCCGTACCTGGCAGTTGGCACCGATCTGCTGTTTGCCGCCTTCACCAAGATGGGCGGGACGGTACGGCTGGCACGGGCCAGGGTGGTGGATTGGCGCGTGGTGCTGCAATTGTCCGCAGGCAGTATCCCGGCCGCTGTGCTGACCCTGCTTGTGCTGCGCACCGCCGGCCCGACCAGCGCCATGGTGCAGGGCCTGATGACCACCACGCTGGGCTTTGCCTTGCTGCTGACTGCGGCGGCCACCCTGTACAAGGCGCTGCGCGGCAAAACCGCCCCGATCCGGATCGCGCCTGGCCAGGAAACACGGGCTGCCACACCACGCCACTGGAGCCTGCCGCTGCTGTTTGGCGCCGTAATCGGAGCCCTGGTGACGCTTACCTCGGTCGGCGCTGGTGCAATTGGTGTCACCGTACTGCTGATCCTCTACCCTATGTTGCCGCTGCCCCGCATCGTGGCAGCCGATATTGCCTACGCTGTGCCGCTCACGCTGGTCGCCGGCCTGGGCCATGCCTCTCTGGGCTCGGTCGACTGGCCGCTGCTGGGCAAGCTGCTCGCCGGGTCGATCCCCGGCATCTGGATTGGCTCGCACCTGATGGCGCGTACCCCCGAGCGACTGATCCGTTCGCTGTTGTCCATGCTGCTGGCTTATGCCGGCCTGAAACTGATTGCCCTGTGAGCCTTTAATCATGTACCAATACACCGCATTCGACCGCCAGTTTGTCCACAACCGGGCAGCCCAGTACCGCGACCAGCTTGAGCGCAACCTGGCCGGCACACTGGGCGATGACGAGTTTCGCCCTCTGCGCCTGCAAAACGGCTGGTACATCCAGCGTTTTGCGCCGATGTTGCGTGTGGCCGTGCCTTATGGCGAGTTGTCGAGCGCGCAGCTGCGGGTACTGGCAAAAATTGCGCGCGACTACGACCGCAAGGACGAAAACAAGCTGGACACCGCCAACCCCGGCCTGAGCGACCTGGGCTCGCTGCCATCCGGTTACGCGCACTTCACGACACGCCAGAACATCCAGTACAACTGGATTCCCCTGCATCGCAGCGCCGACGTGATGGACCTGCTGGCCAGCGTCAACATGCACGGCATCCAGACCAGCGGCAACTGCATCCGCAACATCACCAGCGACGAACTCGCCGGCATCGCGGTGGACGAAATTGCCGACCCACGCCCTTATTGCGAAATCCTGCGCCAATGGAGCACGCTGCACCCCGAGTTCGCGTTTCTGCCGCGCAAGTTCAAGATCGCCGTGACCGGTGCCACGGAAGACCGCGCGGCTACCTACTGGCACGACGTGGGCCTGCATCTGATTCGCGATACCGACGGCCAACTCGGTTTCAAGGTGCTGGTGGGCGGCGGCATGGGCCGAACACCGGTGATTGCCAGCACGATCCGCGAATTCCTGCCCTGGAACCAGATCCTTAATTACCTCGAAGCCGTGGTCCGGGTTTACAACCGCTGGGGCCGGCGCGACAACATGTACAAGGCGCGCATCAAGATTCTGGTCAAGGCCGAAGGTGCACGATTTACACAGGAAGTGGAGACGGAATACCAGCAAATCCTTGCGGTGGATGGCGCACCGCATACGATTTCGCAGGCCGAGCTTGACCGCGTCAGCGCATTATTTGTTCCCCCCGCACCCACAACTTCAGGTGCTGTCGCAACGGAACAATCACTGTCCGAGCGCGACCAGATCGAATACGGCCGCTGGCTGCAGCAAAACGTGGCCGCGCACAAGAACCCGGCGCTACGCGCCGTCACGCTGTCGTTCAAGCGCCTGGGTTATGCACCCGGTGACGCAACCGCGGACCAGCTTGAGGTTGCGGCCAAGCTGGCGGACCAGTTCAGCGCCGGCGAAGTGCGCGTCACCCACGACCAGAACCTGGTGCTGCCGTGGGTGGGCGCCACCCAGTTGCCCGCCTTGTGGCGCGCTGCCCGTGCCGCCGGCTGGGCGCGCTCCAATATTCGACTGCTGACCGACATGATCGCCTGCCCTGGCGGAGATTTTTGCTCGCTTGCCAACGCGCGCTCCCTGCCCGTCGCCGAAGCTATCACGCAACGTTACCAGGACATGGACGAACTGCATGACCTGGGCGAAGTCGATCTGCACATCAGCGGCTGCATCAATTCCTGCGGCCACCACCATAGCGGGCACATCGGCATTCTGGGCGTCGACAAGGACGGCCAGGAGTGGTACCAGATTACGCTGGGCGGGTCGGACGGCTCGACGCTCAGTGGCGCGCCGGTGCCTGGCAAGGTGGTAGGCCCATCATTTGCGGCGGCCGAAGTGCCCGACGTGATTGAAGCCGTGTTGGACACCTACCGCGTTTACCGCACCAGTGCCGGCACCCGAAGCGAAACCTTTATTGACACGCTGCGCCGTGTGGGGTTGGACCCTTTCAAGATTGCCGCCAACGGTGCCCGCGTGAGCACCGGCAGGGCTGCCCAAACCCGCGAAGCAGAGGCCGCCTGACCATGAACAACACACTCAAGCTTATTCCGGCACAGGAGCACTCCGAAGCCGCTGCCGGGAGCGTTCTCGGGCTTGCCAACGACGCTGATCCGCGCGCGCTGGCGCTGGCCGGCGTAGAGCGTATTGACCTGCAGTTCCCGAAATTCAGTGACGGACGGGCTTTCAGCCAGGCCTTCCTGCTGCGCCGCCGCCTTGGCTTCAAGGGCGAAATACGTGCCACCGGCGACGTGCTGGTGGACCAACTGGTGCAGATGCAACGCAGCGGGTTCGACAGCGCCGTATTGCGTGCCGACCAGGACCCGGAAGTTGCGCAGCGCCAGTTCGCCCGGTACGACGCGTTTTACCAGGGCGACGCAGTTACAACCGCGCCCCGCTTTGCGCGGGAAATGTTATGAGCGCTATTACGCTGAACGCCCGTCCCAGCGCCAACTTCGACAGCAAACTGGAGCAGACCAAGGCGCTGCTGCGCCTGATCGTGGTCGACCATCCACGTGATCCGGGCGATACTGCCGCCACGGTGACCCAGGCCTCCAGCCTGGGAGCGGAAGACATGGTCATCAGCCACCTGATCAACGCCTTGCGGCTAGACGTGAGTATTTTTGTGCTGCAAACCGGCATGTTGCACCCCGAAACCCTGCAACTGCTGGACCGACTCAAGGCCAGTTCCCGGGCGCCAGTCAACGTCTACCAGCCCCAAACGGAGGCGGTGGTGCAATTCGTCGCGCGCGAAGGCAAAGACGCAATGTACAAAAGCATTGCGTTGCGCAAAGCCTGCTGCGACATCCGCAAGATGGTGCCGCTGGAACACGCGCTGGCTGGCAAAAAAGCCTGGATTACGGGCTTGCGGCGCGAACAGTCCGGAGCCCGTGCCGAAGTGCCGTTGCACGACACCTCGGACCCGCGCCGGGTCAAGCTCAACCCGCTGGCGCAGTGGACCTGGGGCGATGTGTGGCACTACATCAGCATCCACCAGGTGGCTTACAACCCGCTGCATGACCAGTTTTTTCCCAGCATCGGCTGCGCACCCTGCACGCGCGCCATCAGCCAGGGCGAGGACTTCCGCGCCGGGCGCTGGTGGTGGGAAGACGAGACCGCCAAGGAATGCGGCCTGCATGTCGCCAAGATAAGCCCGCTTGAGGAAGCCACGCAATGAACGCCCGTACCGAACCCGCCTTGTTGGCCCAGCTCAGCAACCTGCACCTGGACGCGCTGGAAGAAGAAACCATCTTCATCCTGCGCGAGGTAGCCGCGGCGTTCGAGCGCCCGGCCCTGTTGTTTTCGGGCGGCAAGGACTCGCTGGTGCTGCTCAAATGCGCCGAGAAGGCGTTTGGCGTGGGGCGTATCCCCTACCCGCTGCTGATGATAGACACGGGCCACAACTTCCAGGAAGTGACCGACTTCCGCGACCAACGCGCCGCGGAACTGCAGGCAAAACTGATTGTGCGCAATGTCGAAGATTCGATGGCGCGCGGCACCGTGCGCCTGGCACACGCCGGTGAGTCGCGCAATGTGCACCAGTCGGTGACCTTGCTCGAAGCCATTGACGAGTTCCGCTTTGACGCATTGATGGGTGGCGCCCGCCGCGACGAAGAAAAAGCACGCGCCAAGGAACGCATTTTTTCCCACCGCGACAGTTTTGGCCAATGGCAGCCCAAGGCCCAGCGACCGGAGCTGTGGACACTGTTCAACACCCGCCTGCAGCCAGGCGAGCACTTCCGCGTGTTCCCGATCTCCAATTGGACCGAACTCGATGTGTGGCAATACATAGAGCGTGAACACATCGCCCTGCCTTCGCTGTATTACTCGCACCAGCGCGAAGTGGTGGAACGCAAAGGCCTGCTCGTGCCCGTGACACCGCTTACACCGGCACGCAGTGGCGAAACCGTGAGCCTGCGCGACGTGCGGTTTCGCACCGTGGGGGACATCACCTGCACCTGCCCCGTGGCCAGCCTGGCCGGCAGCGCGGCCGAGGTGGTGATCGAAACCCTTGCCGCCGACGTGAGTGAACGCGGCGCAACCCGCATGGACGACAAGACGTCGGAAGCATCGATGGAAAAACGCAAGAAGGAAGGGTATTTCTGATGACCACGGCAACTCCCGTTCGCCCTGAGCCTGTCGAAAAGATGGTGAGGACTTCGGCAAGCGCAGCCGCAACGGATTTATCCACGGCCGACGACAGCCGGCCGGCGCTGCGTTTCATCACCTGCGGGTCCGTGGACGACGGCAAAAGCACCTTGATCGGCCGCCTGCTGCTGGACAGCCGCAGCGTGCTGCAAGACCAACTGGCCAACGTCTCCAAAAGCGGCTCGGTGGACCTGGCCTTGTTCACCGACGGCCTCAGCGCAGAGCGTGAACAAGGCATCACGATAGACGTGGCCTACCGCTACTTCTCCACTGCAAAGCGCAAGTTCATCATTGGCGACGCACCGGGCCACGAGCAGTACACCCGCAACATGGTCACCGCCGCCAGCAGCGCCGACGCGGCGGTGGTGCTGGTCGACGCCACCAAGCTGCGCTGGCATGGCGACGCGTTGCCGGTAGCGGGCCACGATTTGCTGCCGCAGACGCGGCGCCACAGCCTGTTGCTCAAACTGCTGCGGGTGCCGTCCGTCGTATTTGCCGTGAACAAACTGGACGCGGTAGCGACACCCGAGCTGGCCTTTGCCAATATCAGCGCCGCACTCACGGCCTTTGCCGAGGCGGCCGGCATCACAGTAGCTGCCATCGTGCCGATTTCGGCCTTGACTGGCCACAACGTGGTTGCGGCCAGCCCCGCCTGGTGCGGCTACCACGGCCCGAGCCTGCTGCAGATTCTGGAGCAATTGCCCGTCACGCCCAGTGAGGTATCGACGCCGTTTTCGTTCCCGGTGCAGTGGGTGGAAAAGTTCTCTGCCTCAACCGACATCAGCCAGGGGCGGCGCATATTCTGGGGCCGAGTGGCTACCGGGACTTTGCGTATTGGTCAATCCGTGTCGGTCCTGCCCAGCGGGCAAACCGCCGGCGTGGCGCAGGTGCTGGACCACACCCGCGCGCCGGGCGTGGTGCTGGCTGGCCACAGTGCCGGCATCGTGCTGGACCGCGAGGTGGACGTGTCACGCGGCGACTGGTTGCTGGCCCATGGCGGCGGCGCGGAGGTGTTCAAACCCACCCGAAGGGTCCGGGCCACCGTGGCCTGGCTCGACGACGAACCGTTGGTGGCCGGGCGTACCTACTGGGCCGTACATGGACACCGCTGGGTCAAGGCAAAGGTCAGCCGCATCGTGCACCGGCTCAACGTCCACACACTGGCCGAGGAAGACGCTGCCCAGCTTGAGCCCAATGCCATGGGGCACGTGGAACTGAGCCTGCAGGAGCCGATTGCCGCGTTACCCTTTGGCCAGTCGCGCGCGCTCGGCTCCATTGTGCTGGTCGATACCGCGTCCCACAAGACGGCTGGGGCCGTGCTGCTGGACTGATTCAACACCACCGCGAGCCTTGATGGCAAGGCCACCTGCCCGACCCGGTCAAGGAAAGCCCATAAAATCCGGGCTTTAGTTCTATTTGCCGAGCCGACAGAAAAATGACCCACACCGTCACCGAAGCCTGTATCAAATGCAAATACACCGATTGCGTAGACGTCTGCCCGGTGGACTGCTTCCGCGAAGGTCCCAATATGCTGACCATCGACCCGGACGAATGTATCGACTGCGCGGTGTGTATACCAGAGTGCCCGGTCAATGCGATTTACGCTGAAGAAGACGTGCCGGCCGACCAGCAGCACATGACCAAACTCAATGCCGAGTTGGCCAAGTTGCCAAGCTGGAAAAGCATTACCAAACGCAAGGCACCGCCACCGGATGCGGACGACTGGAAAGACGTCCCCGACAAGCTCAAAGAGCTTATCCGTTAGAGCCTGTTCACGCTAATTTGCGCAGCCACGCCGCTGCACGGCGCCTGCGGTCTGGAACTGCCGGTGCCCTGGGAAGTCTATGGAACCTCAACTGAACCAAGAAGTGATAAACACGGCGCTCGCCCATGATGGACCACCCCGCGCCGTATTGGACGGCGCCATGGAAACCGACGCCGTGATCGTAGGTGCCGGCCCGGTCGGGCTGTTCCAGGTGTTTGAGCTGGGCCTGCTGGAGATAAAAGCCCACGTGATCGACTCGCTCGCCTATCCCGGTGGCCAATGCGTGGAGTTGTACCCCGACAAGCCGATCTACGACATCCCGGCCGTGCCTATGTGCACCGGGCAGGAGCTGACCGATGCGCTGCTCAAGCAAATCGAACCGTTTGGCGCGGTATTCCACTTCGGCCAGGAAGTCACGGTGGTGGAGAAACTCGAAGACGGCCGCTTTTTCGTGCAGACCTCCAGGGGCACGCAATTCCTTACCAAAACCATTTTTATCGCGGCCGGTGTGGGTGCCTTCCAGCCGCGCCTGCTCAAGGTGGACGGCCTGGACAAATACCAGGACTCGCAACTGCACTACCGCGTCAAGAACCCGGCCGATTTCGCGGGCAAAAACCTGGTCATCGTGGGTGGCGGCGATTCGGCCATCGACTGGGCACTGGACTTTGTCAAGGACGGCCCCCACAAGGCGGCCAGCGTGATCCTGCTTCACCGCCGCGACGGCTTCAAGGCCGCTCCGGCCAACGTGGCCAGGATGCACGCGTTGTGCGACGCCCTGGAGATGCAGTTTATCGTCGGCCAGATTGCAGGCATTGAAGAGAAGGACGGCCTCTTGAGCGGTGCCAAGGTCACGGGGCCGGATGGCGTGACCCGCATCGTGCCGCTCGACATGCTGCTGGTGTTCTTCGGCCTGAGCCCCAAGCTCGGCCCAATAGCCGAATGGGGCCTGGACATAGAACGTAAACAGCTCAAGGTGGATACCGAGAAATTCTCCACCAGCGTGCCCGGCATTTTTGCGGTGGGCGACATCAACGTCTACCCCGGCAAGAAGAAACTCATCCTGTCCGGCTTTCACGAATGCGCCCTCGCCGCGTTTGGCGCCGCACCCTTCGTGTTCCCCGACAAAAAGGTGCACCTGCAATACACCACCACCAGCACCAAGCTGCACAAGGTGCTGGGTGTGGAGACACCCGTCTTCGACTGAGCCCGCCGCAGCCTTCAGGGGCAGGAAAGCCAAGTTATAATTTAAGGCTTGTTCCTCGATAGCTCAGTTGGTAGAGCGCCGGACTGTTAATCCGTAGGTCCCTGGTTCGAGCCCAGGTCGAGGAGCCAAAATTTGGAAACCCACTGTCGAAAGATGGTGGGTTTTTTGTTTTCCAGGCCTTTCTCCATTTGCTTGCCATCGGCGGGCCATTCCATTTCCACATCAAGGGCCACGCATGAACATGGATTCCACCCCCACGGCCGCTCACACGCTGGACCAGACGACAGTCCTTGAAGCCGACGCTGCACAACAAGCCATCACTGCCGAGTCCAGGGAAACGAACGCAAGGAGGATTGCTGAAATATCCGACGGCACCGATGCAAGCCACGTGGCAGAGCACATCCGGGGGCTGGTGGCCGTAACCATGGCCCACCTTTCGCTTCAAGCATCCGCCACCACGCGAGAGCACGCGGAACACTGGCAACAATGGGCACTTGACGTTGCGGGCAGGACTGAGCGAGGCGTGTCGGTAGTCGTCTGAAGGGGAACGCAACCACGGATTCTCCATCGGGCGCGCAATCCAGCCGGGCGCGAACCTGCCCTCACGGTTTTAAGCTACATTGCCTGAAGCGACGCACATTGACGGATCGCGCTCGCAGCAAAGGGAAACTGGAATGATGCACTTCGGCTACAACGGTCTTATTGGTGTACTGGTACTGGCCGGTGACATCTGGGCCATCATCAATATTTTCCAAAGCCCGGTATCCAACGAGAAGAAGCTGATCTGGATACTTGCCGTCGCGTTGCTGCCCGTGCTGGGTCTGATACTGTGGTATTTCCTTGGGCCGCGAAGCGGCAGGTCGAACTGAACCTCACCGCCGGACTGTGCGGCGAACGCTTTGTTGCAACGCAAGCAGGGAAAGCATCCAGTGGACCATCGGACAGGAGTAGCCCTGGTGGGCATAGGCCCGGGTGCCGTGCCGCATCTGCGCAGCCTGCACGATTTGCGCGCCAGCATTGATCTGCGGCATGCCGTCGCGCGCCGGCCGGCCCAGGCTGACATGGGCCCGTTCACCGGCTTGTTGACCCCGACGTCCGATCTGCAGGCGGCCCTGGCAGACCCCTTGGTGCAAGCCGTGATCGTGGCCACCCCGCCCTCCAGCCACCTTGAAATCGCGAGCCAATGTTTTGCCAGCGGCAAACACGTGCTGCTCGAGAAGCCGCTGGATATCTCGCTGGCGCGCGCCCAGGCCATCGTTGAACTGGCACGCACCAAAAAGCTCCGTCTCGGCGTGGTGCTGCAGTTCCGGTTCAAGCCGGGCTCCATCACCCTGGCGGATACCTTGAACGAGGGCCGCCTTGGTGCCATCCAGGCGGCCTCGGTGCGTGTTCCGTGGTGGCGGCCGCAGAGTTACTACGACCAGGCCGGACGCGGCACGATGGCGCGTGACGGCGGCGGCGTTCTTCTGACCCAGGCCATTCACGCCATCGACCTGTTTCGCTCGCTGGTAGGCGTGTCTTCCGTGGTGGCGGCGCAGGTCTGTCGCACCCGCGTGCACACCATGGAAACCGAAGACTACGCCAGCGCCCTGCTGACGCTGGGCCATGGCGCCCCCGGCTACCTGATGGCCACCACGGCCTTGTTTCCGGGCCGGCCGGAATGCATTGAAATAATTGGCGCGCTGGGTAGCGCGGTGCTGGAAGGCGGCACCTTGCGCATCCAGTTCATCGACGGGCAGTCGCTGCATGTTGCGTCGGAGGGCGGTACCGGCAGCGGCGCCAACATCATGGACTTCCCCAACGACGCGCACCGCGCCTTGCTGAAAGACTTCGTAGAGGCCATCCAGCACAATCGCGAACCGAAAGTAACAGGGGCGGACGCGCTGGCCACGCACCAGGTGATTGAACAAGTGCTTCGGCGTGCGGGGGCGGTGGTCAAGCAAGGAGGAGGCTGAAGCGGCCTCACTCGCCACGGGCTAAATCGGCAGACCTCTTGCGCGTTCGGGCTTCCAGATCATCGTTGTCCCCCCTGCGGCGGATTCTATTGGCGCAATTTTGCACCGGCCCACTTCTTGAACATTAAAGGGGGAGCACGTGACTTTTGCGCACGACATGCTCCGCCCCGGGCGCGCCAACGCAAACTCAGGCAGCCGGTCAATAGCGTGGGCCCCGACCTTGCAGCCGCTGCACGGCCGCTCAGTCCACACACACCCGGTTTCGACCCTCCTGCTTGGCGCGGTACAGCGCTGCGTCGGCCTTCATGACCAGTTGGTCAAGGCTGTAGCCAATCTTGTCGGAGCAACTGACGCCGATGCTCACCCGGTACCGTATCTCCCCCGCAACCGTGCTGACGTGCGCCTCCGCTATCAGCGCGCGCAGGCGCTCCGCCACGAACCTGGCGGTATCCTGGTTAGACCCGTCGAGAATCAGCACAAATTCTTCGCCGCCGTAACGTATGACCAGGTCGCCGGGGCGAACCTGCGCCGTCAGAACGTTCGCCAGATGCATCAACACCTGGTCGCCCGCCGGATGGCCATAGGTGTCGTTGACGGACTTGAAAAAATCGGCGTCCACCATGGCCACTGAGACACTGCGTTGGCTCTGGCGTGCCCGTGCCAGTACACGCCGGCCCATGTGCGCCATGCCCACACGGTTCAGGGCACCTGTCAGTCCGTCCAGCAGGGTCAGGCGGTTGAGCTTTTCCGCGTACCGGTGTGATACCAGCATGATCAGCCCGAAGGCAACCATCACTTGCGCCACGGCCGCGGCCAGAATGGATATTGCGGCGATGGTCTCTATGGTCTCTTCATGAATGGCTGCAACGGGTTCCACGAGTAAATACACCGCCCTCGACACCATGACCAGGCCGACCGTGGAAAAGCCCCCCGCGCTGGCCCACGCCACGGCACGCGTGCTGCCCTGGAAGCCGCGCAATATGGTGAAGGCGCATACCCAGCAGAGCGCGCCAAGGTACAGGCCACTGACAATAAGCCGCGCGGTCTTGTCAGGCGCTACCTGCGCAAAATAGGCCGGGAACAGGAAGGAAAAAAACGTGATTGCCGCCACCCAGTTCCACGACAGCGCCAAGCCGCAAAACTGCCGCAAGCCCCGCAGTGCGATAGCCAGGCCCAAACCGATCAGGGCATAACTGGCACCGGCATGCACCAGGACAGGCAGGCTGGTCATGGCCCCAACGGCAAACCCCAGGCTTGCCGCCACGTTGCCCAGTGCCCACAGGCGTTGCTCCGCAAGCGCATCGGCATGCAGCGCCGCGGTAATAAGCAGCAGGGTTGTCAGCGTCGTAAAAACGATCTGGACAAGCAGCAGGGTTGGATAGTTCAGCATGTGCGTGGCGGCGCTGGCAGTCTAGCAGCGCGGCCGCGGCAAGAAGCGGCACTCGATTTTCTCCCGATGCCGCCCGCCGCCAAGGCCGCCGATTTACATCTTGCTGCTAGCATCGCTGGCATGAAGATGCCGCAACCGATGGCGACCTGCCTGTGACAGCCCCCTCCCAGACGCTGCTCCGGCAGTTTGCCTTGATCGTGCTTGCGCTGGGCATTGTGCCGCTTGCATCCTCGAACGAACCCGGCCCCGCGCAGCCGCGTTCGGCCATCACGCGGGATGCGGCGCAGGCCCGTGTCATCGTCAAATACAAGACCGACAGCGGCTTGATGCGTGCCCTGTCAGCCACCGGCGCAGGCGGCGCGCGGCCCCAGCATGCGGAGGCATTGTCCCGGCGCCTGGCACTGCGGCTGGCCGACGGGCGTGTGCTCGGCAGCCGCACCCAGGGCCTGCGCGGAGCCGGCCTGACCTCATCCCAATTGGCCGCCCAGCTGGCCGCCCAAACCGATGTGGAGTGGGCCGTGCCTGACGAGCGGCGCTATATCAGCGCGTTGACCAATGATCCGTTCCTTACGGGTGGCCAGGCGGTCGTCACGCCAACCGTAGGCCAATGGTATTTGCGTGCGCCGGACAACACCGCTGTTTCGGCCATCAACGCGGTGGATGCGTGGGACACCACCACCGGTTCGGCCAGTATCACGATTGCGGTGCTCGATACCGGCGTGCGCTTCGACCACCCGGATCTGGCTGCCAAGCTCCACCCAGGCTACGATTTCGTACAAGCTGACGCTGCCGGAAACGATGCTACCAGCGGCCGCGATGACGACGCCAGCGACCCGGGCGACTGGACCACCGTCAACCAATGCCAGCCCGGCGAGCCGGCCAAAGCCAGCAGCTGGCACGGCACCCAGGTGGCCGGCCTGATCGGCGCGGCTACCAACAATGGCGTGGGCATGGCCGGGGTGGGCCGCAACGTGATGGTGCTGCCGGTGCGGGTGCTGGGGCGCTGTGGCGGTAGCGACTCAGACATCATTGCGGCGGCGCGTTGGGCGGCCGGGTTGAGCAGCGATGTCGGTTCTGGGCTCCCCGTGGTCAACCCCCATCCGGCAAAAGTCATCAATATGAGTTTTGGTTCCACCGGAACGTGTCCCCCGCAGTATCGCGACCTGTTGACGGAGCTCAATGCTGCCGGCGTAAGCGTGGTCGTGGCAGCTGGCAACGAGAACGGCCTTGCCGTCAACGTGCCGGCCAATTGCGCGGGAGCCATTGCAGTGGCTGGCCTGCGCCACGTCGGCACCAAGGTGGGTTATTCAAGCATCGGACCGCAGGTGGCGCTTGCGGCACCGGCCGGCAACTGCGTCAACCTGGTCGGCCCATGCCTCTATCCACTGCTGACCACCGTGAACTCGAGCACTACGACGCCCCAGGCAGGCATCAACACGTACACCGACAGCGGCGATCCAACACTGGGCACAAGTTTCTCGGCGCCGCTGGTTGCGGGCACCATAGGACTCATGCTGTCGGCCAATCCGGCGCTGACACCGGCGCAGGTAACGGCCGTACTGAAGTCCACCGCGCGCGTCTTCGCAACCAGTGGCGGCGAAAGTGCCGCTACCATTTGCCATGCACCCAATGGGGTGGACCAGTTAGAGTGTTACTGCACCACTGACACCTGCGGCGCCGGTATGCTGGACACGGCGCGTGCAGTGGTCATGGCGTTGACGCCGCCGGCTATCGTCGCAACATCCGTCACCAGCGCGGGCGGTGGCGGCGGTGGTGGCGGTGGCGCGCTCGACTGGAGTTGGTTGGCCGGGCTCGGCGCCGCTGCACTGGCGGCGTGGCTGTGGCGGCTGCGCGCCGCAGCTGGCAGTGGCTCGGTTTGAAGCGCGGCTTCTGCGCAATAATTGGTGATGCAGCCCGTTGCCGAACCGCCCAAACCCGATCAAACCGGCAAACCGGTCAAATTTGACCCCGACAACACCCAGACCTTTCGGGCCAAAATGCCGGCCGCTCCCGAGTGGTTTTCGTCCATGGTGGCCGGCAACAGCAGGGAGAAAACCCGGCTGCGGCTTGAGATAGAACAAATCAAGGGCGCCGTCCAGTTGCTCATGAAACAGCGTAACGGCGGCAAGTGGACAACCGAGGACCGGCGCGAGATAAAAAACATACTGCGCTCCGTGTCGTCGGTCAGTCCGTATCTGCTGATCTGGGTGATCCCAGGCTCCATGCTGATCCTGCCGTTTCTGGCCTGGCACCTGGACACGCGCCGCAAACGGCGTGACCGCGGCATGCCGTCGGCATGACCGCAAGAGAGATAACCCGGCGCACCCGCGCCTTCGATTGCCTCGCACGCTCCAAGCCGCCCGGCATCACGCTTGCCAGCCAAACAGGTTATGCAAGATGTGTTCATTCGCGGCAAATACTTTAAACTTCAACAATTCGCGCCTAAAGCTCGGGTTTTTCTCTATTGCCGGGCTGCCGGGCGTGGTTACCATGCCTGCTCAACGAGTCCGTTTTCCGGTAACATTTTTGTCCTCTGAAGGAATCTCTCCATGACCACACGTCGCCTGCTGCTGTCCCGCAGCGCCGCACTCATCGGTGCCACCTCCACCGGCCTGCTTTTGCCCGCCATTACCCATGCCCAAAGCGGCAAGATCCGCGTCGGCCTGATGCTGCCGTACACCGGCACCTTTGCCCAGCTCGGCGTGGCCATCGAGAACGGCTTCCGGCTGGCGGTGGACGAACAAGGCGGCAAGCTGGGTGGCCGCGAGATCGAATATTTCAAGGTGGACGACGAGTCCGAGCCTTCCAAGGGCATAGAAAACGCCAATAAGCTGGTGCAGCGCGACAAGGTGGATGTGCTGGTCGGCACCGTCCATTCAGGCGTGCAGATGGGCATTCACAAGGTGGCGCGCGACAGCGGCGTGCTGAGCCTGATCCCGAATGCCGGCGTGCACATCGCCACCCGTGCCCAGTGCGCACCCAACGTGTTTCGCACCTCGTTCAGCAACTCGCAGCCCACCCGTGCCCTGGGCGCGGCCATGGTGGCAAAAGGCCACAAGAAGGCGGTCTGGATCACCTGGAAATACGCAGCCGGCGACGAGGCCTTCGAGGGCTTCAAGGAGAGTTACACGGCAGCCGGCGGTACCATCGTCAAGGAGCTAGGCCTGCCCTTCCCGAACGTGGAGTTCCAGGCCCTGCTGACCGAAATAGCCGCGCTCAAGCCAGATGCGGTGGCCTGCTTCTTTGCCGGTGGCGGCGCAGCCAAGTTCATCAAGGACTACGCGGCCGCCGGTCTCAAGGGCAAGATCCCGCTGTACGGCTCGGGCTTCCTGACCGAGGGCGTGCTCGACGCCGCCGGCCCCGCCGCCGACGGCATCTTCACCACCCTGCATTACGGCGATGCCATCGAGACGCCGCGCAACAAGGCGTTCCGCCTGGCCTATGCAAAAACCTTCAAGCTGCAGCCGGACGTTTACGCCGTACAAGGCTACGACACCGGCCTGCTGCTGGTGCAGGGGGCCAACGCGGTCAAAGGCGACCTGGGCAACAAGGCTGCGCTCTACAAGGCCATGGAGTCCGCCACCATTGACAGCCCGCGCGGCAAATGGACCATGAGCAAATCGCACAACCCGGTGCAGGACATGTACCTGCGCGTGGTCGAGAACAAGGAAAACAAGGTCATTGGTATTGCCGCCAAGGCGCTTGCCGATTCCGGCGCCGGCTGCAAGATGACCTGATCCCGCGGGATATTTGGTGTGGAAGCGGCGGAACAGCTCCGCCGTTTTTTCGCATGACTTCAATCCATGGATTTCCCCACCTTCCTGATCCAGCTGCTAAACAGCGTGCAGTACGGGCTGCTGCTGTTCATGCTGGCCGCCGGACTGACGCTGATCTTCGGCATCATGGGAGTGGTCAACCTGGCGCATGGCAGCTTTTACATGCTGGGTGCCTACCTGGCCTATGCGCTCAGCACCCTGTTTGGCAGCCTTACGCTGGCCATCATTGCCGGCGTCGCGCTTTCCGTGGCGTTTGGGCTGTTGCTGGAGCGGCTGCTGTTTCGCCACTTCTACCAGCGCGA
>JANLPN010000582.1:0-17950 GCA_031367285.1 Betaproteobacteria bacterium
GGAGACCCCCATGACCACCGTAACAGACCTGCGCAGCGACACCGTCACCAAACCTACGGCCGGCATGCGCGCCGCAATGATGGCCGCCGAAGTGGGCGACGACGTGTTTGCCGACGACCCGAGCGTGAACGCCTTGCAGGATAAGCTGGCGGCCATGCTGGGCTTCGAGGCGGCGTTGTTTGTGCCCACCGGCACGCAGAGCAACCTGTGCGCCGTGTTGTCGCACTGCCAGCGCGGCGAGGAATTTATCGTAGGCCAGTTCCAGCACAGCTACCGCTGGGAGGGCGGCAACGCTGCCGTGTTCGGCAGCGTGCAGCCGCAGCCGCTGGAGCACCAACCGGATGGGACCATTCCGCTGGCCGACATCGAGGCCGCCATCAAACCCGACGACGCGCATTACGCGCGCACCCGGATGCTGGCGCTGGAGAACACCTGGAGCGGCAAGCTGCTGCCGTTTGCCTATGTGCAGCAGGCCACCGAGCTGGCCAGGTCCAGGGGGCTGACCCGGCATCTGGATGGTGCGCGCTTGTTCAATGCGGCCAGCCTGCAGGCGGCGCAGCTGGGGTCGGACGTGCGGGCCGAGGCACGCCGCATCGCCCAGTGTTTTGACAGCGTCTCGGTGTGTATGAGCAAAGGCCTGGGCGCACCGGTCGGGTCGGTATTGTGCGGCGGCCGCGAATTCATTACCCGTGCGCACCGTATCCGCAAAATGGCCGGCGGCGGCATGCGCCAGGCCGGCTTTCTGGCCGCTGCGGGCAGCTACGCGCTGGACCACCACCTGGACCGGCTGGCCGATGACCATGCGCTGGCACGCCGGCTGGCCGAGGGTTTGCAGGGCGTGGATGGTTTGCAGGTTGATACCCCGCACACGAATATCGTGTTTGTCGATTTGGTCGGGCCTGCCAAGGCGCGCGCCGCCGAGCTCGTGCCTTATCTAAAAACACGGGGTGTGTTGACGACCGGCCTGTACCGGCTGCGATTTGTAACGCACCTGGACGTGGACGCAGCCGGTGTGGACAAGGCCATTGCGGCGACCCGCTCCTTTTTTGCGCATTGAGGGGGCTGCCATGTTTTCCGGCATCGACCACCTCGGGCTGTTTATCGCAGCCGGCCTGTTGCTCAACCTGACGCCCGGCCCGGACGTGCTGTACATCGTAGGCAACGGACTGCGCGGCGGCTGGCGTGCCGGCGCCGTTGCGGCGCTGGGTATTACCGCCGGTTGTTTTGTCCACATTGCCGCCGCTACCGTGGGACTGAGTGCGCTGATTGCGGCTTCCGCCACCGCGTTCACCGTGCTCAAGTGGATAGGTGCGGCCTACCTGGTGTACATGGGAGCATCCCTGTTGCTGGCCAAGGCGCGCCCCGACAAGCCGGATGCGCCGCAGCCAGGTGCAGGCACACCCGGGCATGCCGGTGCATCAACGGATTTGGTTGCCACGGCCGACGTTCGCGGTGCCAATCTGCGTAAGGTGTTTGTCCAGGGCTTCTGGACCAACGCGCTGAACCCCAAGGTGGCGCTGTTTTTTCTGGCGTTTTTGCCGCAGTTCATCCACCCCGACGCGTCCCATAAGACGCTCACGTTTTTGCTGTTGGGCCTGATCTTCAATACCAATGCCTTGCCCGTCAACATGGCCTACGGGCTAGGTGCCGCCTGGTTATCGAGCCGCCTTAACGCCGTGCAGCGCGGCATGGCCTGGCTGGAGCGCGGAGCCGGCGCCATGTTTGTGTACTTCGGCATCCGGCTTGCCATTTCGGAAAACCATTGAGGAGACCTCACCATGCCCAACAGCCACAAGATCAGTCCGCAGGAAGCGCTTACGCGCACCATCGAACACCGCGAGATTTTCCACGACGAGATGCTGCATGTGGTGCGGCTCATCATGAGCGGCGAGTTGTCGCCCGTCATGATGGCCGCGCTCATCACCGGCCTGCGCGTCAAAAAGGAAACCATAGGCGAAATCACCGCCGCGGCGCAGGTGATGCGCGAGTTTTCCACCAAGGTGCACGTGGCCGACAAGACCCATCTGGTGGATATCGTCGGTACCGGCGGCGACGGTTCGCACACCTTCAATATCTCCACCTGTTCCATGTTCGTGGCCGCTGCCGCGGGTGCCAAGGTCAGCAAACACGGCGGGCGCAGCGTCAGCAGCAAAAGCGGCAGCGCCGACGTGATGGAGTCGCTGGGCATCAACATCAACCTCTCCCCCGAAGCCATCGCCAAATGTATTGCCGAGGTTGGGGTCGGCTTCATGTTTGCGCCCAACCACCACCCGGCCATGAAAAACGTGGCGCCGGTGCGCAAGGAACTGGGCATCAAGACCATCTTCAACCTGCTGGGCCCGCTCACCAACCCGGCCGGTGCGCCGAATATCCTGATGGGGGTGTTCCACCCCGACCTGGTCGGCATCCAGGTGCGTGCCCTGCAGCGCCTGGGCACCGAACACGCCATGGTGGTGTATGGCAAGGACGGCATGGACGAGGTGAGCCTGGGGGCCGCCACCATGGTGGGCGAGCTGCGCAACGGCGAGATCACCGAATACGAAATCCACCCCGAAGACTTTGGTTTGGTGATGTCCAGCAACCGTGCGCTCAAGGTGGGCGATGCCGCGCAGTCCAAGGCCATGTTGCTGGGTGTGCTCGACAACCAGGCCGGCGCGCCGAAGGACATTGTGATCCTCAACGCCGGTGCCGCCTTGTATGCGGCCAACGTGACCGACTCGATGAAGGCCGGCATGGTTCGGGCGCGCGAAGCCATCGAATCCGGCGCGGCAAAGGCCAAGCTGGAGCAATTGGTGGCGGCTACGACCGCGGCGTAGGCGAGGGCCTTGCAGGTAGCCAGGATTGCGGTGCCGGGGCTGGCAGCCTATAGCTGCGCCTTCGCATGCAGCGCCACATCCTTGTGGGTGGCAAACCAGACGCCCGGTTTGCCTTGCATGTGCCGAATCAGTTCTTCCAGGATAAAGATGCGTGAGCGGTAGCTGATCACGTGCGGGTGCATGGTCAGCAGGAACAGGCCGCCGTCTTCATAGGCCTGGTCGAACTCGCGCCGGAAGATGTCCAGCACAACCGTCGGCGCCGTATAAGGCCGCAGGGCCTGGAAGCGGTTCATGTTGAAGTACACCGCGTCGTCGCGTATCCATTCGACCGGCAGCTCCACGATGCCAGTCCGTTCACCGTCCTGCTCCAACTCGTAAGGGTCGTCGTCGGCCATCAGCGAAGAATCGTAGAGCAGGCCCATCTCGCGTTGGATGGTGAGCGTGGCAGGCGAGAAATCCCACGACGGTGTGCGCATGCCGACCGGGCGAACACCGGTGACTTCGGTCAGCGTGTCCGACGAACGCAGATGCAAATCGCGTTCCTCCTTCTCGGGCAGTATGGAGTTGAGTTCGTGGATCCAGCCATGCAGGCCGATCTCGTGCCCTTCGGCGACCACGCGCCGCTGTTCATCGGGATACAGCAAAGCGGTGACGGCGGGCACGAAGAAGGTCGCCGGCACACCGGTTCTGTTGAGCAATTCGAGTATGCGCGGAACACCGACCCGGTTGCCGTATTGGCCCCAGGACAGGCGGCCTATGGAACGGCCGCCGTCGCGCAACTCGTTGGTGTCGTGGTCGCTGTCAAACGACAGTGCCACCGCGCAGCGTTTGCCACCCGGCCAGCTCGACGGGCGCAGGCTGCGGCCGGCGCGCACCTGGTTGACGCGGCGGCGCCATTCCGCTTCGGGCCAGGCCCAGGGTTCGCCTTCACGCGGCGTGGGGTTGTCGCTCATATTGTTCCGTCTCCAGGGGAAAGTGGCATGCCGCCTCGCGCAGCTTGCCCGAGGCACGCAGCACCGGCAGTTCGCGTTTGCAGCGTTCTTGCACAAAGGCGCAGCGCTGGTGGAACGCGCAGCCCGGTGGCGGATGCAGCGGGGAGGGCAACTCACCACGAATCGGCGAGATGTCCTGTACCGGCGCGCCATCGGCGGCCAGGCGTGGCGCGCTGTCAAGCAGCGCACGCGTGTAAGGATGGCACGGTGCGGCGAAGATGGCTTCGGTCGGGCCGGTTTCCACGATACGGCCCAGGTACATGATGGCGACCCGGTCGCTCACGTGGCGCACCACGCTCAGGTCGTGGCTGATAAACAGCATGGTCAGGTTCAGCTCGCGGCGCAGCTTGAGGAACAGGTTGATGATCTGCGCCTGTATCGACACGTCCAGCGAGGCCACGGGCTCGTCACAAACCAGCGCGTCGGGGCGCATCGCGAGTGCCCGTGCAATCGCCACGCGCTGGCGTTGGCCGCCCGAGAACTGGTGCGGGAAACGTTGCGCCGCCGCCGCGTCCAGGCCCACCGCCGCCAGCCAGCGCACCGTGTCGGCTGGCGACTCGGCCTTGGTCACCAGCCCATGCGCCAGCGGGCCCTCGCCAATGGTATCCCCCACGCGCATACGGGGGTTGAGCGACGCAAACGGATCCTGGAACACCATCTGGATACGCGTCGTGTGTTTGCGCCCGCCAGCCATCACGGGTTCGCCGGCCACGCTGGCCATGCCCATGCTGGATTGCAGAATACCCGCTGCAACCCGCCCAAGCGTGGACTTGCCACAACCCGACTCGCCGACCAGGCCCAGCGTTTCCCCCTGGGCGATGCCCAGTGACACCCCTTCGACCGCATGTACCACGGTTGCGGAAGCCGTTGAGCCGGTCAGCCGTTTGGCCAGGCGCTCCGTGAAGGGCGGCACCGACGTAAAGCGGCGTGTGATGTCCGCGAGATCGATAAAACCACTCATGGCATTGCCGACGCGACGGCGCCGATGTTCAACGGGTGGTGGCAACGCCAGATGCGCGGACGCTCAAAGGTTTGCTCCGGAGCTTTGTCGCAGGCGCCCGTCGCGTGACTACAGCGCTCCTTGAAGGCGCAGCCGGATGGCAGGGCGGTCAGCGAAGGCGTGGCCCCGGGAATTTGCACCAGATCGCGCCCCGGTGCGGCGCGTGAAGGCAGGCTGTCGATCAGGCCTTGGGTGTAAGGATGGCGCGGCCGGCGCAGCACCTCAGGCGTAGGGCCCTGCTCTATCAACCGGCCCGCGTACATCACCAGCAGGCGCGACGCCAGCACCGATACGGTGGCCAGGTCATGGCTGATCCAGACCAGGCTTACGCCGGCCTCGCGCACCAGGGATTTCATCTCGACCAGGATCTGCGCCTGGATGGACACGTCCAGCGCCGTGGTCGGCTCGTCGCAAATCACCAGCGCCGGATGGTTCAGAAAAGCAATGGCGATGGCCACGCGCTGGCGCATGCCGCCAGAGAGTTCGTGCGGATAGGCGTCGAGCCGGCGTTCCGGGTCCGGAATGCCGACCTTGGCCAGTGCCGCCATGGAGCGCTCGCGTATCTCCGCGCCGCTGGGTTTGCCATGCGCCTGCAATGCCAGTTGCATCTGCTCGGACACTTTCAACACTGCGTTCAGCGTGCTCATCGGGTCCTGGAACACCATGGCCATGCGCCGTCCGCGCAGGCTGCGTAAACGGCGGTTCGGCAGGCCCACCAATTCCTGCCCATCGAGCTTGATCGACCCGCCCGCGATGCGCCCAGGTGGGTCGATGAGACCGAGGATCGAATAACCCGTCACGCTTTTGCCCGAGCCGGATTCACCGACCAGGCCCACGATCTCGCCCGCGTGTACATCAAAGGACACCCCGTCTACCGCTCTCGCCACACCGGCGCGCGTGGCAAATTGCGTGGCCAGGTCGCGCACCTGAAGCAACGGTGTACTCATCGCCTGAGCCTTGGATTGAGTTGGTCGCGGATCTGGTCGCCGACCAGGTTGATCACCACGATCAGCACGATCAAGGCGATACCCGGGTAAATCGAAATCCAGTAACGGCCCGACAACATGTACTGGAAGCCGTTGGCAATCAGCATGCCCAGCGAAGGCTCCGACACCGGCAGGCCCAGGCCCAGGAAGGACAGGGTGGCTTCCAGCGCAATCGAGTTGGCCACCTGCACCGTGGCCACCACAATCAGCGGCGGCAGGCAATTGGGCAATACGTGGTGGAACGCCACGCGCGCGGAACTCAAGGGAATGGACAACGCGGCCTCGACATAATCCTTGGAGCGTTCCGCCGTTGCGGCACCGTGCGCGGTGCGCGCAAAGTAGGCGTACTGGGCGGTGACCAGCGCGGCAATCAGCTGCCATTTGCCCTGGCCCAGCAGCGCCGCCAGCACCAGCGCCAGCAGGATGGCCGGAAACGACAACTGCAGATCGATGATGCGCATGATCAGCGCCTCGATACGCCCGCCCGCAAAACCGGCCACGGTGCCCAGC
Organism: Betaproteobacteria bacterium; assembly: GCA_031367285.1. GTDB lineage: Bacteria > Pseudomonadota > Gammaproteobacteria > Burkholderiales > Burkholderiaceae_C > CAISIP01. The sequence goes on from JANLPN010000582.1 coordinate 6,305, forward strand.
GTGGCGCCGAGCGAGAAGGCGATCACGCCCGCGATCAGGCCCACCTGCAGCGAAATGCGCAGACCGTACAGGATGGCGGAAAACAGGTCGCGCCCCTGCGCATCGGTACCCAGCCAGTGGGTAAAACCCTTGCTGCCCAGGTAACCCGGTGGGCGGCGCGCATCGGTGAGTACCAGCGTTGCGAGGTCATACGGGTTCTGCGGCGTGATCAGTGGCGCGGCCACCGCCAGCAGGATGATCAGCGCGAGCACCAGCACCGCCACCACCGACACCCGGCTTTCCCTGAACTCCGAAACGAAGAGCTTGAATGGGCTGCTTATTGCGTCGGCACTCATGTTGTCTTGCGCGCCCGCAGCCGTGGATCGAGTGCCACATAGGCAATATCCACGGTCAGGTTGATGAAGATAAACAGCAGCGCCACCAGCATCAGGTAGGCCACCATCACGGGCCGGTCCAGGGTGGAGATCGAGTCGATGATGAGTTTGCCGACGCCGGGCCAGGAAAAGATGGTCTCGGTCACCACGGCAAAAGCCAGCGTGGAGCCGAACTCCAGCCCGAACACCGTCACCAGCGGTATCGCGATCAGCCGCAGCACGTGGTGGCGCAATATCGTCCATTCGCTTTCGCCGGCCGCGCGCGCGAAACGCACGGTGTCGGTCAGCATTACCTCGCGCGTGCCGGCGCGCGCCAGGCGGATCATCAAGGCCAGCTTGAACAGCGCCAGGTTGAGCGAAGGCAGGAACATGTGTTTGAGTCCATTGGGCGTAAAGAAGCTCCACTGCACGCCGAACACGGACACGGTTTCTCCACGCCCACCCGCCGGCAACACGCCCAGGTTGACGGCGAAGGTAAAAATCAGGATCAGGCCGATCCAGAACGTGGGCACGGAGAAGCCGAGTACGGACACCGCCATAACGGTTTTGGACAGCAGCGTGTCGGGTGCATAACCGGCGTACATGCCCAGCGGTACACCAATCAGGGCGGCGCCCAGCACCGCTGCCAGCGTAATCTCCAGCGTGGCCGGCAGGCGTGACGTGATCAGGTCCAGCACCGGCATGTTGTAGACAAACGAACGGCCAAAGTCACCCGTGGCCAGCTTCTGGATAAACGTGAAGTACTGGCGCCACAGCGGCTGGTCGAAGCCGTAGGCCTTGATGGTCTGCTCGCGAATCTGCTGCGTGACATCGGGCGAAATCATCACGTCGATGGGGTTACCCACCGCATACACCCCGATGAAGACCAGCGCGGAGATGACCAGCATCACCACGAAGGCTTGCATCAGGCGCTGGAGGGCGTAGGCGAGCATGCGGCCGGGGCCTAGTCCCAGTCCGTGGCGATAAGAGATCGGGTTTCTTCGACGGCGACGTCCCACAGCGCCAGCATCTCGGCGTCCGGGCGCTGGTACAGGCCACCGAAGTTGCCGTCACCCACCAGCAGCTTGCGTGCGCCCGGATCGATGCGCTGGTAACGCGCAAAGTCCAGCATCGGCTTGGCCTGGCCCGGTGGCGTCACGCCGGGGAGCCGGGTCCAGGGAAAATTTTCCATCCATGAGGCATGCGACGCAACCGGGTCTATCGCCTTGACCTGGGCCCAGGTCAAGGGTGAATTCCACCAGTTGTGCCATTTGACCTGCACCCCGCGGTTTTTGTTAAGCCACTCCAGCACGGCACTTTGCGCTGGTGAGTTGCCGCCGTGGCCGTTGACGATGACGATTTGCCGGAAGCCGGAGCGCACCATGCTGTCGAGCACTTCGCACACCAGCGCACACAACGTGGCCAGCGACAGCGTCACGGTGCCGGGGTAGTCCACAAAACTGGGCGTGAACCCGTACTGGATGGCCGGGAACACCGGTACCTCCAGCGGCTGCGCTGCATCCACCGACACGCGCTCGGCCAGGATGGTATCCACGCACAGGCTTAGCTGGGCGTGTTGCTCGGTGGAGCCTATCGGCAACACCGCACGCTGGTCGTGCTTCACGTGTTGTTCCACCTGCATCCAGTTCATCTCGGCGATACGCATACGCTCAGCTCCTTCTAAATGCCCGCGCCCGGGCCGTCGCTCTCGCGCGGCTCGGCGGAGCCGTCGAACATGGCAAGTACCACCTTGGCCATCAAGGCGGACAAGGTCTCGCGCTCCACCAGGCTCAAGGGGGCGAGCATCTCGGCCTCCAGCGCCACAAAACGCGGCAGCGCTTCGTCCAGCACCGCGCGCCCGCCTGCGGTGAGTACCAGGTTTTGCTGGCGCCGGTCGTTCTCGCCCTCGCTGCGTGCAATCAGCCCGAGTTCGGCAATCCGGTTGACGGCGCGGCTCAAGGTGTTTTTGGGGAAAGCAGTGGACGCCGCGATTTCACTGGCCGTCACGCCGTCCATCAACATCAGGCTGTAGATCACCACGAACTCGGCGCGCGACAGGCCAAAACGCTCTTCAACCCAGCCGTACAGCGGCGTGTTGTAACGCAGTCCCAGATAGTTGAAGCGGGCCGAGAAGCCGCAGGGGTTGCGCCACAGGCGCGCATGGGTGAACGCATCCAGGCGATGGCGGCCCAGCAATTCGGCCCCCAACCCGGCAGCGGCATCCATTGCCGGCGGCTCCTCGATATTTTGATTTGGTTCCAAAAAATACGATCTGCTAAATTTTTCAGAAGATACCACCAAAAACAAGTTCCATAAAGTACCACTTGCAAGTGTTTTATTTATAACGTCTCAAAAATGTAGTTCCTGATGGAAGTGAATTTGCAGCTTCCCGAATTCTGTTTGAAAAAATTAGTTCCAAAAGGTATTGACTAGGTTTCAATGTCGGCATTAAATTCCGTTTACGAGGTGCACGCAGTTGGGCTTGCGCCAGATTTTCGGAGAATGACTATGCGTTCTTTTGTTATGGGCCTGGTATGTGCTGCCGTGGTGGCAACGTCGGCGTCCGCCCAAACCCTCACCATTGGTGTGCGCGGCGGCCCGGATTCGATAGACCCGCACTTCACGGCCACCGGCACCCACGCCGAGGCGCTCAAACATGTATTCGACACGCTGGTGTGGTCGGGCGACGGGCTGGAACTGGAGCCCCGTCTGGCGGAAAGCTGGAAGGCCGTCAACGACTCGACCTGGGAGTTCAAGCTGCGCCGCGGCGTCAAGTTCCATGATGGCTCCGATTTCACGGCGGCGGATGTCAAGTTCTCCATCGAACGTATTCCGGTGGTATCAGGCCCCAACCCGACCACCATCTACGTGCGCCGCGTCAAAGAAACCAAAATCATCGATCCCTACACCGTTCAAGTGCTCACCGACGGCCCCGCGCCCACCTTGCCCAACGACTTCATCCGGCTGTTCATCGTGTCCGCCAAAGCGGCCGCCGGCCTGACCAAGGACACGGCCAACGAGGCATTCAACTCGGGCAAGGCCGCCATCGGTACCGGCCCCTACAAATACGTGTCGTGGCAGCCCAAAGGGGACCTGGTGCTGGCGCGCAATGACGCCTTTTGGGGCGCCAAGGAACCCTGGGAGCGCCATGTACGCAAAGAAATTCCCAACGATGCGGCCCGTGTGGCGCAACTCAAGGCCGGCCAGCTGGACCTGATCACGCGTGTGCCCGACAGCGATATCGCGGCACTCAAGCGCGACCCTAAACTCAATGTGCAGGTCATCGATACGGTGTATGTTTTCAACGTCGAACTCGATGTGCGCGACAAGCCGGTAAACGTGTTCGCCAAGGATGGTTCAGCGTTGCCCAAAAACCCGATGCAGGATGTACGCGTGCGTGAAGCCATCGACCTCGCTATCGACCGCAAGGCGCTGGCCGAGGTGGCCATGGAAGGCCTGGGCAAACCGGTCAACCAGATGGTGACACCGTCCATCTTCGGTTACAACAAGGCGCTTGGAGAACGCAAGTACGACCCGGCTGCCGCGAAAAAGCTGCTGGCGGATGCCGGTTACCCGAACGGCTTCAAGCTCCAGTTCTCGTTCACGCAGGACCGCCTGCCGGGGGATCGGCAAGTGGGCACCTCGATTGCCCAGATGCTGGCCGCGGTGGGTATCGACGCGCAGGCCAACGCGCAGCCCGCCGCGGTGTTTTTCCCGGCGCGTACGCGCGGCGATTACTCGGTGTCCATGTCGGGCTGGGGAACGCTGACGGGCGAGTCGCATTACACGCTGTCGTCGCTGGCGCACTCCAACGACAAGGACCGGAAGATGGGTGCTTTCAACGTGCTGGGCTACAAGAACCCCGTGATGGACAAGTTGCTGCAGGACGCTGCCGTGGAGATGGACATTCCGAAACGGCGCAAGTTTCTGGAAGACGCGAATGCGCTGGTGGAAAAGGACCGCCAGCGCCTGCCTATCGTGTCGGTGGGCTCGGCCTGGGCGATGCAGAAGGACAAAGTCACCATCAAGGCCCGTGTGGACGAAGACACGCTGGCCATGAACATCAAACCCGTGAAGTAAGTCTCCGTGAGCGGTATCGCCATCGGCCTGCACGGGGGCTGCGGCACCCTGCAGCGCAGCCTCATGAGCGAGGAGGACTGGCTGGAGAGCCGCAACCACATGGCCGATGCCCTGCGCGCGGGCTGGCGCATATTGCGCGGCGGCGGTTCCGCGCTCGACGCGGTGCAAGCCACGGTGGTGGTGCTGGAGGACAGCCCGCACTTCAATGCCGGTTATGGCGCTGCGCTGAACGAGGCGGCGGAGCATGAGCTGGATGCGTCCATCATGGACGGTGCGACTCTGGCCGCGGGTGCGGTCTGTGGGCTGCGACGTACACGCAATCCTGTAGCCGCGGCGCGCGCCGTGCTCGACAGTGGGCGCGCTGTGTTGCTGGCGGGCGCCGCCGCCGACGATTTTGCGGCCAGCCAGGGCCTGGCCATGGTGGGCCATGATTACTTCACCACCCCGCGCCGGGTCGATGCCTTGCGTGTGCTCCAGGAGCGCGCCGCAATGGGGTCGTTCGTGCCCTCCAGCGAGGCTGAAAAACACGGTACCGTGGGTGCGGTTGCGCGGGATACCCAGGGCCATCTGGCGGCCGCCACGTCCACCGGTGGTTTTAACAACAAGCCGCGCGGGCGGGTTGGCGACAGCCCGATTATTGGCGCCGGCACCTACGCCAAAGACGGTGTGTGCGCGGTGTCCTGTACCGGGCAGGGCGAAATATTCATTCGCCGCGTCGCGGCCTACGATCTTGCTGCCAGAATCTCTTACGGCGGGCAGCCGTTGGCTGAGGCCGCGAATACGCTGGTGATGGACACCCTGACCAGCCATGGCATAGGCGCTGGTCTGATTGCGATGGGCGCCAATGGCGACCCGGTCGCGCCGTTCAATACCCTGGGCATGTACCGTGGCTGGATCTCCACCGGCGGGGAACTTACGGTCGCAACCCACCAGGCCCTGCACGCCATGGGGCCGGCGTGACGGGCGGCCCGCAGCCGATTCTGGTCTGGGGCGCGGGGGCCATTGGTGGCGTGCTGGGCGCGTACTGGGCGCGCGCCGGTTTGCCGGTGCTGATGGTGGACATCGTTGCCGAACACGTGGCGGCGTGCCGTACCACGGGGCTCAACATTACCGGGCCGGTAGAGCAGTTCCGGCAGCTTGTGCCGGCGGTCCTGCCGGGCCAGGTGCAGGGCAAATACGACACCATCGTGCTGGCGGTGAAGGCGCAGGCGACGGAGGCCGCGCTGGCCCTGCTCAAACCCCATCTGGCTCCCGGTGGGTTCGTGCTTTCGGCGCAAAACGGCCTCAACGAGATGGCCATCGCGCGCGCTGTCGGGGCGCAGCGCACCATGGGTTGTTTCGTCAATTTTGGCGCGGACTGGCTTGGGCCGGGTGAAATCCTGTTCGGCAACCGCGCCGCGGTGGTGGTGGGAGAGATCGACGGGTGGGTGCAGGAGCGCACGCGCCGGATGCACCGCCTGTTGTCGCTGTTCGAACCGGACGCGGTGCTGACCGACAACATCTGGGGCTACCTGTGGGGCAAGCTGGCTTATGGCGCGATGTTGTTTGCCACCGCGCTCAACACCGACTCCATGAGCGAGAACTTTGCCGATACGCGCCGCTTCGTGGTGTTCGACCGTCTTGCGCGTGAGGTGATGGCAGTGGCGTCGGCGCGCGGGATCACGCCGGTCGGATTCAATGGTTTCGACCCCGCATGTTTTGCCCCGGGCGCATCGGACGGCGGTGCACGCGCCTCGATTGCCGCGCTGGCCGAATTCAACCGCCACACCGCCAAGACGCATTCCGGCATTTACCGCGACCTGGCCGTGCGCAAGCGCAAGACCGAAGTCGATCCGCAGATTGGGGTGATTGCCGAGATCGGGCGCGAAGCTGGTGTGCCCACGCCCGCCATCAACTGCCTGGTGGCCCTGGTCCACGATATCGAGGACGGGCGGCGCCCCCTGTCCTGGCAGACCTTTGAGCTTTTGCTCGCAACCTGCCAGGCTGCTTGAGCGGCATCACGCGCGGCAACGCCGGTAGCCCGCTCACCACCGAGCATTTGCACTATGGACTCCGACTTTAGCGGCAAGACTGCCATCGTTACGGGTGCGGCCCACGGGTTTGGGCGGGCCATCTGCATGGCCTTGGCCGAACGCGGGGCGCAGGTATGGGCGGTGGACATCCTGGAGCAGGAGCTGGCCGGGACCGCGCGCCTGTGCCAGGAAGCGGGCGGGCGCTGCACCGGCCGCGTGATCGATATCACGCAGGCCGACGCGGTGCAGGCTCTGGTGCAGGAAGCCTGCCATTCCAGCGGCCAGGTCGATATTCTGGTGAACAACGCGGGCGGTGTACTGGGACAGGTAGGCAGGCCGCTGGAAACCGTAACGCCCGAGGAATGGAACGCGATTTTTGCCGTCAACGTGAGCGCCGCGTTTTACCTGTGCCAGGCGGTGGCGCCTGGCATGAAGGCGGCACGCAGCGGGCGCATCGTCAATATTTCCAGCGGCGCCGGGCTTACCATCAGCCTGACCGGCATACAGGCCTATGCGGCGTCCAAGGCCGCGTTGATCAGCCTCACGCGCCAGCTCGGGCATGAGCTGGGTGCCTGGGACATCACGGTCAACTGCATCGCGCCCGGCTTTGTGCGCTCCAACGAGAACACCGAGCGCCAGTGGGAAGCGCGCGGCGAAGAAGGGCGCAAGAGCCTGTTGGAGGCCATAGCGCTCAAGCGCCTGGGCGCGCCCGAAGACATCGCCTACGGCGTGCTGTTTTTTGCCTCGGACCGGGCCGGCTGGATCACCGGGCAGACACTGGCCATCGACGGCGGGAAATAGCGGCCTGTCCTGGCTGGAATAGAAAAAACAGCGGCTTTGCGCATGCTGGTTTACACGCATTGACCCGCGCCGGCTGATTCAATAAGGTAGGCGCGTTTGGTCATAGGGTTGAAATATGGCTGTCATATTTCATTTGCGAATTTCTGGGAGAAATACCATGCGTCGAACCGTCATCTCCGGTCTATTGGGTATTGTGCTGGGGCTTGTTGCCGCACCCTCTTTTGCGCAAGGCAAACTTACGCTGTATTGCAGCTCCGACGAAGCCTGGTGCCAGCAGGCCAAGACCGAGTTTGAAAAGAAGACCGGCATTGCGGTGGACATGACACGCAAGAGCTCGGGCGAAACCTACGCCCAGGTCAAGGCCGAGTCGTCCAACCCCAAGGGCGATATCTGGTGGGGTGGCACGGGCGACCCGCATCTGCAGGCGGCCGAAGAGGGCCTGACCCAGGCCTATGTGTCGCCGATGCGGGACGAGTTGTACGAATGGGCGAATCGCCAGGCGGTGGCGTCCAAGGTGCGCACCGTGGGCATTTATTCGGGTGCACTGGGTTTTGGCTACAACGAAGAGTTGCTCAAGAAGCAGAACTTGCCGGTACCGGCATGCTGGAAGGACCTGATCAAACCCGTTTACAAGGGCAAAGTGCAGGTGGCCAACCCGAACTCTTCGGGCACGTCTTACACCATGCTGGCCAGCCTGGTTCAGATGTTCGGCGAAAAAGAGGCATTCGACTACATGAAAGCCTTGAACACCAACATCAACCAATACACCAAATCGGGCTCTGCGCCCATCAAGGCGGCCGGTTCGGGCGAAACCGTGATTGGCATCGTATTCCTGCATGACTCGGTCGCCGTGGCCGATGCCGGATTCCCGATCAAGACGGTGGTGCCATGTGAGGGCACGGGCTACGAGATTGGTTCAATGAGCATCATCAAAGGCGCGCGCAACCTGGACAACGCGAAGAAGTTTTACGAGTTCGCGTTGACGGCCGAGTTCCAGAACAAGGCCAAGGACGTCAAGTCGTTCCAGGTGATGTCCAACAAGGGCGCCAAGAGTTCGCCCAAGGCACCGGACCTGTCCAAGATCAAGCTGATCAACTACGACTTCGTGAAATACGGCTCCGCCGCTGAACGCCGTCGCCTGCTCAAGAAGTGGGACGATGAAATTGGCTCCTTGCCACGATAACCCGGGTTCGCGCTTGCCACACTGATACCCGGCCCTGCACCCGTGCCGCAAAACCGCCTGGACCGCCAGGCCACCGGAATTGCGCTGTGTGCATTGTTCGGGCTGGTCGTCCTGCCCTGGTACGCGATTGAAGACGGCTTCTGGAGCACCACCTGGCTGCTGGGTGGATACCCCATGGCGAGCGAATCGGCGCCGGCCTTGTTTCTGTGGTTCAAGGGCGGCAACTTGTGGCTATTGCCGATTGCCGTGGTTGCCCTGGCCGCCTTGCTCACGGCTTTGCGCCGCCCTTCGGCGGCGGTGCTGGGCCGCGCCTTGACCCTGTTGGGGGCGCTGGGCATCGCCTACATGTTGCTGCAGGGTTTTGTGTTCGGCTTGAAGGGCTGGAATCTTGCGTGGGTCAACAACTGGTTGGGCGAGGCTGAACAACGCCAGTTCGGCATGGGTTACGGCGCGCTGGTAAGTGGTGCCGGTTTCCTGTTTCTCCTCACACGGGGCCTGGCCTTGCGCGGAGTGGTGGCGGGCGACTCCTTCGTGGCCGGCTCGCTGGGCCTGATCATTGCCCTGACCTTGCTGTTCATCGGGCTGCCCGTGCTGCAAATGCTCGTGATCCCGTTCAGGACGGAAGAGGGTGCCTGGTCGCTGGCGCCGTTCCTGAGCCGTTTGATCGACCCGAAGATATGGCGCCTGGGCTGTCTGGCTGGTGGCGCGAGTTGCGGCGTAGCCTGGAACTCGCTGCTGCTGGCGGTAGCCGTGGGCCTGGGGTCTACCCTGCTCGGCCTGGCATTTGCACTGGTGTTGACACGTACCGGAGTGCGTTTTCGCGCTGCCTTCAAGTCGCTGTCGCTGCTGCCCATCATCACCCCGCCGTTTGTGATCGGCCTGGCCATCATCCTGCTGTTCGGCCTGTCGGGCAATGTGACGCAGTTCGTGGCTGCGCAACTCGGCCTGGAGCCTACACGCTGGGTGTATGGATTCTGGGGCGTGTTGATCGCGCAATTGCTGTCATTCACCCCCATCGCCTTCCTGGTGCTGATCGGGGTGGTCGAGGCCATCAGCCCGTCGCTCGAAGAGGCTGCGCAGACGCTGCGTGCCGGGGCCTGGGAAACCTTTCGTTCCGTCACCTGGCCGCTGATGCGTCCGGGGCTGGCCAACGCCTTTCTGCTCGGTTTTATCGAAAGCATGGCCGACTTCGGCAATCCCCTGGTGCTGGGAGGCAATTTCAACGTCCTGTCCACCGAGGTGTTTTTCTCGGTGGTGGGTTCGCAGAATGACCAGGGCCGCGCCGCAGTGCTGGCCATCATCCTGCTGCTGTTCACGATTGGCGCGTTTTACCTGCAGCAGCGCTGGCTGGGCCGGCGCAGTTACACGTCCGTCAGTGGCAAGGGCGACGGCGGCATGCACCCGCCGCTGCCACGGCGCGTTGCCTACCCCATCACGGTGATCACCGCGCTGTGGGGAATCTTCACCATCGTCGTCTATGTGATGATCGCCTACGGCAGCGTGGTGCAGTTGTGGGGCCGCGACCACACCTTGACGTTCACGCATTACGTCCGTAACTTCTCGATTGCGTATGGCGAGTTCGGCCTGCGCTGGCAAGGCTCGGCCTGGAACAGCTTCTGGACCACGTTGCAGATCGCCACCATCTCCGCGCCCTTGACGGCTGCCATCGGCCTGCTCACCGCCTGGCTGCTCACGCGCCAGAATTTCGGCGGCAAGAAGTTGTTCGAGTTCGGCACCATGCTCAGTTTTGCGATCCCCGGCACCGTCATCGGCGTGAGCTACATCATCGCGTTCAATGTGCCGCCGATCGAACTCACGGGAACGGCCGCGATCCTGGTGATCTGTTTTGTGTTCCGTAACATGCCGGTCGGAGTGCGCTCGGGCATCGCGTCACTGTCACAGATCGATAAAAGCCTGGACGAAGCCTCGCTTACGCTGGGCGCCAGCTCCTGGACCACCTTCCGGCGCATCACCCTGCCGCTGATACGCCCGGCCATTCTGTCGGCCCTGGTGTACAGCTTCGTGCGCACCATGACGGCCATCAGCGCGGTGATTTTCCTGGTCAGCGCCAAACACGACATGGCCACCAGTTACATCATCGGGCGGGTGGAAAACAACGAGTACGGCGTGGCTATCGCTTACTCCACGGTGCTGATCCTGGTCATGCTGGCGGCCATAGGCCTGTTCCAGTGGCTGGTCGGCCACAGCCGGCTGGGCCGGCGCGGGGTGAGTGACGCCGGGCCGCTCCCAAGTACGAACGCCGCAGCGCTGGGCGCGTAGGCTCCCGATCCCCAGGATACGACGATCGTCGCAGGAGGCGCATGAACACAACAACTCGCAAGGGCCCGGCCCGCGTGGTATTCGACAAGGTCAGCAAGCGTTACGGAACCAATGTGACCGCCGTGAACCAGGTGTCGCTGGACTTCCCGTCCGGCACGCTGGTGACGCTGCTCGGCCCCTCCGGTTGCGGCAAGACCACCACGCTGCGCATGATTGCGGGGCTGGAGATGGCCACCAGCGGGCGCATCCTGATTGGCGACGACGACGTGACCCGGTTGCCCGCCACGGCGCGCGACGTGTCCATGGTGTTCCAGTCGTATGCCTTGTTCCCGCACATGTCCGTGCTGGAGAACGTGAGTTACGGATTGCAGGTTTCCGGGTTTGCAAAAGATGTCGTGGCCTCCAAGGTCAACGACGTGCTAAAACAACTTGGGCTGGCGGCACTCGGCGCGCGTTATCCGAACGAACTCTCCGGTGGCCAGCAGCAACGTGTCGCGGTGGCGCGCGCCATCGTGCTGGAGCCGCGCGTGTTGCTGTTTGATGAGCCGCTTTCCAATCTGGACGCGAAACTGCGGCGTTACGTGCGCCAGGAAATCCGCGACCTGCAGCAGTCGCTGGGCTTGACCGTGGTCTACGTCACGCACGACCAGGAGGAGGCGCTGGCTGTCTCGGACACCGTGGTGGTGATGAACAATGCCGTGGTGGCCCAAAGCGGCACGCCACGCGAGCTGCACGACCGGCCGAATACGCAATTCGTGGCCGACTTCATTGGCGGCGCCAACGTTCTTCCGTGTGAGGTGGTGTCGGCAGCCGGCGATCACGCCAGCGTGCGCCTGGGCACGTTGACGGTGCACACCAACCACTGCGCAGGCACGGCGGCGCAGCGCCATGTGGCGGTGCGGCCGAACCGGGTCGCGTTATTGCCGCCGGGCAGCCC
>JANLPN010000586.1:0-3094 GCA_031367285.1 Betaproteobacteria bacterium
ATTCAAACAGGCGGCGACAGACCTCGAGGCGGCGGTCTTGCGACTCGGCTTCGGCGTGCTGCATGTCCACAACCTGGGCACCACGTTGCGCGGCAAGGGCATCGCGTTTGGGGAGGAGTGCAAGATTTTCGAAGTCTGCAATCCGGGGCAGGCGGCGAAAGTTTTGGCCACGGATATGCGCCTGAACATGGCGTTGCCCTGCCGTATCTCGGTGTATACGGAGAATGGCAAAACGAAGATCGGCCTTATCAAGCCAGCGCAAATGCTTTCAGCGCTGTCGCAGGATCCGGCTTTAGGTCGGATCGCCAAAGAGGTGGAGGAAAAAACCATCCAGATGGTTGACGAGGCGAAGTGAACGTTTGCCCCGTGGCCGCATGGGTGCTACTTCTCGGCAACAGCAGTACGGCGTCGCGAAAGCCATGTTGCCTGAAACCGCGCGCTGCGCGCCTTTAATGACAGCCTCTCGCGCCGAAATGGTCCCGGTAAAGCGCATGTGTTCGGTAGCGGCGTTATGTTGCGCTCGGGCACGTAAGCAAACGCCGGTGCGAAGATGTCTGTTGCCTTACGGCCGCTTCCATCGCGAGCGGCGACGAACACCTGAAGGAGCGGGGGCGACGATGTTATTTCGCGCTTGTGTACGGCGTCGCACTGAGGCGCGTCTTTCACCATGACAACATCGACCTTGCGGTCGGAAACTGATCGCTGCATTTGTTAAAGCTGCTCATGCAGCCTGAGGCGTCGCTGTCTGCCGGTGCGATTGACCGCTCCTCGAAGTCCGGCTTTTTTTAACTTACAGGGGTTGAACATGAAAAAACTGATTTCCATTGGCATTGCCGCGTTAGTTTTGGTCGGCGTTTCCGGGTGCGCGCAAGATAGCATGATGAAGCGAGATTCCATGCAAGGAGGCATGGCAATGAAAGAGGGTATGGGCATGCAAATGATGAAGATGATGGACACGAATGGTGACGGGATGATCTCCAGGGACGAGTTCATGAAACATCACGAGGCGATGTACGGCAACATGAAGAAGGGCAGTAACGGCATGGTAAGCGTGACGGACATGCAGATGATGATGGGCGAGATGATGATGAAGAAGTGACTGCCGCGCCCGACCGCGTCAAGTGCCGGGCGCGCTGGTTCCGTCCCCGTGAATCTGCAGCCACCATTCCAGCAAAGCCAGGTGCCACAGTTTGCTCCCCGTATACGCGTGAAATGTGCCTCCGGATCTGCCAGGAGCTTGTCGACAAAGGTACGCTGGTAGGGGCCGCGCCGGATGCACCGCCGCCACGGCCTCGGGCGGCCGTGCGAGTACCTCGCTGTTGGAAATGAGATGTTTTTGGTGGCGGGTTTTGAACTGCCGCGCTATAGGGTCCGAGTATTCGAATTCGTCGGCCTTCTCCGCACCCACGCTGAGGCCGTCGATGCCCTCAAAACCGATTCGAAAAGGTCAGCAGGTCGTCCACGTGATCGGCCAGCAGACCCACCAACAGGCTGGAGTCCAGTCCTCCGGACAGCAGCACACCCACTGGCACATCGGCGGCCAATCGGTGGCGCTCCAGCGCACGCACCAATACCTCACGAGTTGAATCCAGCCATTCGACCACGGAGAGGGGTTGCGCCGGCCGGGTGGCGTCCAGAGTCCAGTACACCCGTTGCGCTACCTGCCCGTCCATGCCCACCGTCATGGTGGTGGCGGGCGGCAACTTGCGCACTCCGCTCAGAACCGTGCGCGGCGCCATTGCAGCGTGAAGTGGTGATGCAGGGCGATCGGGTCGAGCCGGGTGTCGATGCCGCCGCCGGCCAGCAGCGCCTGCACGCTCAATGCAAAACGCAGCCGCTGGCCATCCTGTGCGAGATACAGCGGCTTGATGCCAAAGCGGTCGCGGCCGAGGAACAGGCGGGCGGGGTGCCCGTCCCGCCCTTCTCGCATGTCCCAGATGGCAAACGCGAACATGCCATAGAAGCGTTGCACACAGTCCTCTCCCCAGGCGTGGTAGGCCTTCAGGATGACTTCGCTGTCGCCTTCGGAGAAGAAGACATAACCCATCGCGGCGAGTTCGGCACGCAGTTCGCGGTAGTTGTAGATCGTGCCATTGAACACCAGGGCCAACTGAAGCGTTGGGTCCACCATCGGCTGGTCCGCGCTTGCCGACAGCTCGATGATCGCCAACCGGCGGTGCTCGAAGGCAAGCGGCCCGTCGGCGAATGTCCCGCGCGTGGTCGGGGCCGCGGCGCGCCAGCTTCTCGGGCATGCGGGCAATCGCCGCCAAGTCAGGCGATGCGCCGTCGAACCGCAGTTCACCGCAGGTGCCGCACAGGGGTTTCCTGGGTTGAGCCGGCTGGCGAGTTCATTGACACCAGGGCTCGGACGTGATGCCCACCAATGGTGGTAGGCGAAATTCGGAGCTCCTGAAAAGCAGGGCTTGCATGCGTTCGCGCTCCTCGGCGGTAGGCCAGCCTGCGTCTTCGGGCACCCTGGCCACGTCTGGGCGGTGCGGATGCGTTGAGGGCGTCGAGGCCCAATTGACATGGCCCTGCGCGTCGAAGCGGACCAGGCTGTAGGTCTCGTTGACTACGGTATCCGGTTCCCCATCTTTCAAGCGAACATACCAGTCGGCCAGACGCAGGGTCTGATCAGCCAACGCCGGCGCCGACGCCAGCCCGCTTGCCAAGGCGACATACAACGCATGCGGAACCGGATGCACGCCACTGTCTTCGTCGAGCAGGAATACATAGGAAGCATGCCCGTCGTCGGCTGGGTTCTCGTCGGCGCAGGCCTGGAGCGTCCGTCCCGAAACATCGGCCGTGCTGTAGACCGGCGCGAAACCACCGCCCGGCGTGCGGAAGTTGGTGGTCTGGCCCTGGTACATCCGGGCGGCCACCCACTGCACCGCGCCGTCGTAGGCATAGGCGCGCAGGTCGAACTTCATGACCCTTTTTGTCTTGTCGGCATCCCGTTCATCGACCATCCGCTGACCTGGCGCGACGATGGCCTGCGCGACATAATCACCGGCCAGAATGTCCTGCCAGACCCGTTTCGTCAGCTTGTCTCCCCGGTAGGCGGCACGACCCCCAACGCCAGCCACCGGCTTGA
>JANLPN010000597.1:0-35734 GCA_031367285.1 Betaproteobacteria bacterium
GATCTTCTTGCCGGGCAAAACGTGAACCTTCGTTTGATTTCGATCAGTTCACCATAACCCGCCCCCAGGACCTGCCCGGCGATGGCGTCAATCCGGCCAAGATAGTTGTCGTCGACCGGCCAAGGTAATTGTCGCCAACCAAGAGTCCTCTGTAATGTGTTCCGCACGGTCTGCTGATCAATGTGACGGCTGCGAATTGACGTGGCGTGCTGCTATATCGATAACGCATTGGCAAGATTCATGATTCTGGTTTTCACGAAATCACCCAATCGAGTAAGGAGCAGTTCAGCCCCCCGGCATTTTAGGCCGCCGGACGGAGTTTCGGATGCATGACGAGGCTATCGCAGAGGCTGCACGCGTTCACCAATCTGCGCAATGACGTAGTGTTCTGCCATATCGCGATACTTGTGCGCAAGCAACTTTTGAGAGCGCCCAGGTCGCCGGTATCTGTGGCGCTTTGGCCCGAATATCACGAAACTGGAAATCTATCTTGACCAGCGTCCGCGCCTTGTCAAGGCGTTCCGGCGAACCACTGCGTGCCGCCTCCTTCCGGTCAAGCAACAAAGCAACCCAGAGGGATCCCTTGTTGTCAATGGGAAAGTGGCGAAAGACTCTATTCGCTTTGCTTGCACGTTGTAATAACTCTCTCAGGCACCCTTTGCCCGCTCTTGGCGCAGCCAACCGCATCGGCCGTCAGAAACAGCCGAACCTGCTGTCTCTCCTTGCCGGTGGCGGCAGCAACCAGACGAAGCGCGTTGTAGGCTCGCTCGCTCCCATAGGGGGCATCGTTGAGGATGAACAATGTGGATGGCGTAGGTTTCTCATTGCAAAGTCAGCTTTTTGCAAGTGGCAGCCCAGCCGCTTGCCACTCGCTCACGCCATCGAAGGTCTTGCGGGCGCTGTACCCACGGGCTTGCAACAACTTGACCGCCTCGTCCGACATGAGGCAGAACGGGCCTCGGCAGTACGCAACTATCTCGACATCGCGCGGCAACTCAGCCAGGCGATGGGTCAACTCGGACAAAGGCAATGAGCGCGCGTACGGCAGGTGGGCCGTGTCGTATTCATTCCGCGGGCGTACATCGAGCACGATGACCTCGCCGCGTTTGGCCTGCGCCATCAGTTCCTTGCGCCCAACGCTGACCAGACGGTCCGGCTCCGCCATCATGTGCTGCAGCGCCATGCGCAGCTCGACCAGATGTTCCTCGGCCACTTGTCGCAGCATCACGCCCAGCTGCGCAATATCGCTGCCGGTGAGGCTATAGAAGATCCACTTGCCGTCGCGGCGGGTTTGCACCAGGCGGGCCTCCTTGAGTGCTTTGAGGTGGGCACTGGCAAGCTTGTTGCCGATCGCCACGTCGGCGGAAATGGTTTCGACGGCCTTCTCGCCCTGGGCCAGAATTTCCAGGATTTCAAGCCGCTTCGGACTGGACAGCGCCTTACCCACACGGGCGACCTGCTCGTACAAAAGATCCTTGAGTGCTCGGTTGTTCATGGTGTACATTCTAATATTCATTAGATTGATAAGATATGATTCAGCCTGAATGTCTGCGTCCTGGAAATGGAGATGGCCGTGCAATTTGAACAGTTTGTGCTCGCGCACGAACCGGTGATCCGGTTGAGCTTCTTCATCGGAGTTTTCGCATTGGTTGGAATATGCGAGGTGGTGGCGCCTCAGCGTGTGTTGACTGTGTCCAAGTCCTTGCGTTGGGCCAGCAACCTTGGCCTGGTGGTTCTCAACACGGTGCTGCTGCGATTACTTTTCCCGATAGCGGCGGTGGGAGTCGCGGCCTTCTGCGCAGCCAATGGCTGGGGTGTTCTTCACCATTTTCAGGTGCCGTTCTGGCTCGCCGCACCGCTGGCACTGTTGGCAATGGACTTTGTCATTTGGCTTCAGCACGTCATGGTTCACGCCGTACCGGTGATGTGGCGGGTACACCGTGTGCATCACGCCGACTTGGACTACGACCTGACCACAGGGTCGCGCTTTCATCCTGCGGAGATCGTTCTGTCGATGCTGATCAAGTTTGCGACCATCGCCGTATTGGGTCCGCCGATCGTAGCGGTAGTGATCTTCGAGGTGGTGCTCAACGCCGCGTCAGTGTTCAACCATGGCAACGTCCGTCTGCCCGCGGGTCTGGATCGCGCGCTGCGCTGGGTTGTCGTCACACCCGACATGCACCGCATCCACCACTCCGTCGCGGACGATGAGACCAACTCCAATTTCGGCTTCAACCTGCCCTGGTGGGATCGGCTGCTGGGAACTTACCGCGCGCAGCCACGCGCTGGCCAATTGGGCATGACCATTGGCATCCGCGGCCATACCGATCCGCGCGAGGTAGCTCGTATGGATGGCATGTTGTTGATGCCGTTCAGGGGTGAGGTCGAGGGCTACTCGATCAACCGCCGTACATGGCCCGACAAGGAAGCATCATGATGAACCGGACTGCATTTCACTGATCGCTGAGCGTGGAACTGCTGGCCATCATTGGCATCGCTGCCCCGTGGCGTGACCGTCTTGACGTTGCTGCCCTGCAGCCCTGGGTAGAGGGTGCTGGTGCGGCAGTGCCATTGGTCTACATCGCCGTGTTCGCCGGTGCAGGTGCCATCCATGGCCAGTGTATGCATCACCAGGCGGTCGTTCAGGCATTCGGCTTCCTCCAGATCTTTCGGACCGTCCGGATGAATTCCGGCGACAGGCGTGTCATTCTGGGCACGTCGCAAACTCCCCCCACTTCGAGTTTGAGTCGGCGAGCCAATTCGCCGGCACTGGCCACGTCGCCCGTGTCAATCATCCGCTGCCAGTAAAAGAGCCTTGTCCAGTGTGCGTATCCACGGCAGATCGAAGGACGACGTGGCCTTCCCAAGATTGGCGCCCACAGGCGGCACGATCAACTTGCTGCCGTGCCGGCGCTTGATCGCCAGTGGCACGAACGTCAGCGAGCGCCTTGCCACCTCGAACCGGCGCGGCTTGCCAGAGATCGTGATCACCACATGCCGCCCTGCACGCGTATCCCTTGTTGGGTTGCGGGCCGCACTCATCTGGCGCATGGCAACCAACACGGTAGGCCCATCCATCTACTGGCGCTCTCGCAAAGCCATGCCTGCGTGCCAAACGTAGACGATCATCCCGGGTCGCTGCAAGGCCCTGTACACCTGTGCCAGCACTGCTGCCTCGATTTCCAGCGCCGGTAGCGGTCCGACATTGCGAATGGTCGGGTCGCACCGGCCAGTGGGCGCTCAGCAATGGGCGTCCCGACCGTGATCGCGCGCCGCACGTCACATCCAAGCGATCTTGTCGAGATTTAGTCATTTATAGTTGAGCCCAACCCTACACAAAGGACGGCAGACATGGATTCACTGACATCGCCTGTCTGGTTCATCACCGGCTGCTCAAGCGGTTTTGGCCAAGAACTTGCAAAGCTTGTATTTGCGCGCGGCTGGCGCGCCGTGGTCACTGCCCGCGACAAGACGCGTGTCGCAGAGCTTGCGCTCAGGGCCGATGATCGCGCCTTGGCGCTCGGTCTCGACGTCACGGATGCCGCGCAGATTACTGCAGCCGTGCAGGCCGCTGAAGCGCGTTTCGGTCACATCGACGTGCTCGTCAACAATGCCGGCTACGGTTATCAGGCGGCGATCGAGGAAGGCGAGGATGCTGAGATCCGCGCACAGTTCGAAGCAAACGTTTTCGGTCTTTTTGCCATGACCCGGGCTGTGTTGCCCGGTATGCGGGCACTACGCAAAGGTCACGTGCTCAACATAACTTCGGTGGCTGGCATCATCGGATATCCAGGCTCGGGTTACTACGCCGCCAGCAAGCACGCGGTCGAAGGCTGGTCGGACTCGTTGGCAGACGAGGGCAAGCCGCTCGGGATCAAGGTCACCTGCATCGAACCGGGGCCTTTCCGCACGGATTGGGCCGGGCGCTCGCTGAGGCAGACGCCGAACCGGATCACCGACTACGCCAGCACGGCGGGCATGCGCATGAAGAGCACTGCCGACGGCAGCGGAACCCAGGCGGGTGATCCGGTGCGGGCGGCCGAGGCCATGATCCAGGTCACCGAAAGCGAGAATCCGCCGCGCCATCTGGTTCTCGGCGCATGGGGCGTCGATGCGGTCGTCAACAGACTAAAAGCAACTCTGGCGGAGGTCGAGGCTTGGAGAGATACGGGTATCGCCACCGATTACCCGAAGAATTGAGGCGTGGTCGCCCTGGTGCGATGCAAGCCCGGAGCCCTGCGCGATGGCGCACCCTTTCACTACCTTCCCTGTATCTCGCACCCAATTGCGTGTCGTGTTGCCCAACAGCCCCATGGTCTTGGCTATCTAGTGCAGCGACTTCTTCTCGCGGGAACAAGGCCGCTTGACGTTGCCCAACATTTCCATGGTGATCACAAGCAAAGAGACAACCAATTTTCTCCAGAGCGCTACTATCCTTGGGATTGCAAATACAAACGATTTGCATTAAGATCGATCCATGGTAAATCAACTCAGCCCATAGATTTGCAATGGCTTCCATTCGTCGAATAACCACTTTGGCAGTCGCTGCCAGCATGCTTTTCTGCAATTGGGCGCAATCGGCAGAGCTTGAATTTGGCCTGGCGATCAAGAACCATCGGTTCGAGCCGACCGAAATCAAGATTCCTGCTGGCCAGCGTGTCAAGTTGATCGTTCATAACCAGGACAGCACACCTGAGGAATTTGAAAGCCATAGCCTGAATCGGGAAAAGGTTATTCCGGGTGGTGCCAAAGCGACGATCTTCATCGGACCGCTCAAGCCCGGCCGTTATCCGTTCGTAGGCGAATACAACGAAGCCACGGCCAAAGGCGCCGTCGTGGCTGAGTAGTACGAGAAGAGCCATGTACGCCGCCGCGCTCATTGTGTTTCGCGAGTCTCTTGAGGCCGCCCTGTTTGTAGGCATCGTCGCTGCTGCGACGCGAGAGTTGACCAGCCGAACCCGATGGTTGAGCGCTGGTGTCGCCATTGGCGCTCTCGGGGCCATCCTGTTGGCGCTGATAGCCAAGCGCGCCAGCGGATGGTTTGACGGATTGGGCCAAGACGTAATCAACATTAGCGTGCTTTCGGTCGCGCTGGCAATGCTGCTCTGGCACTGTATTTGGGTCACGACCCACTCGAAGGAAATGGCGGGAGATGCTCGCAAGCTGGGAGCCTCGATCCAGCAAGGACAGCGCAGGCCTTACGCCCTGCTGACTGCTGTTGCGCTGGCGGTGCTGCGTGAAGGTGCCGAAACGGTATTGTTTGTCAGTGGCGCGCTGAGCGGCAGTGCGGAGACGAGCAGCACTGAGGTGATATTTTCAGGTGCTGTTGGCTTGACTCTGGGAGCCGCTTCAGGCTGGCTGATATACAGTGGTTTGTCTCGGATTCCTGCTAGACATCTGTTTTCAGTAACCAATGCGTTTATCGCCATTCTTGCCGGATCGATAGCAAGCCAACTGGTCAAAGCGTTGACGCAGGCCGGTTTCATCGAGCGATGGACTGACCCCCTTTGGGACTCATCGCAATTGCTGATGCCCGACTCCGCCCTTGGCACCTTCCTGCGCGCGTTGGTCGGCTACGATGCCCGGCCGTCAGGCATTCAACTGGCTTCCTACCTGGCAGTGCTTGCCTTCATCTACGCCGGCACTCGATCGATCCGCAGCCGCCAGTCTACGAGCTAGCGAAGCGTCGATCCTCCCCCTCGTTTTCTTACTCGGAGCGTTTCCATGCAAACCACCTTCAAGGCGGGGGCGCTTGTTGCTCTTGTCACGTCAATTTGCGGCTTTACATCCCCGGCTTTTGCCGGACCCTCGGACTACGTCATCACCCCAATCGTCGAAGAGGGCGAAAAGGAAATTGACTTCAAGGCCGGTACCGCGAAGATGCGGGACGGAACCCGCGAGAGCAAGTATTCGGTCGGGCTGGGCTGGGGCGTGAACAGTTGGTGGTTCACCGAGGTGTATGCCATCTGGCACAATGAGCCAGGCGCCAAGCGCTCCTTTGATGCATGGGAGTGGGAGAACAAGTTTCAACTGACTGAGACCGGTAAGTACCCGGTGGACGTCGGATTCCTGATCGAGTTAGAGCGCCCCAGGGACCGCAGCGAAGGTTATGAGTACCGTTGGGGTCCCCTGCTGCAAATGGACCTCAGCAGCAATGTTCAGGCAAACCTGAACATTCTGGTTGAGAAGCATATCAGGGCAAGCACGGCGGCAAAGGCGGAACTTGGTTACCAATGGCAGGTGAAATACCGTTTTCGTCCAGAATTCGAATATGGCTTACAGGGCTTTGGCGATTTCGGCCCGTGGGACCATTGGGAACCTCGCGCTCAGCAATCGCACATCGCCGGCCCCGCGATATTCGGCAAAGTTCAGCTTGGGCAGCAACAGGCCATCAAGTACAACGCAGGTATTCTTTTCGGGATGAACAAAGGCGCGCCACGCAACACACTGCGATTGCAAGCCGAATACGAATTCTGATCGCGACAGGTCGAATCATCGGGGCCTTTTTCCCATGGCCCGCGCTGCGCCATATCGCGCCTTGGCCTCGGAATCCCTCTTGCGTTGCAAAGGTGCCCGAAATGTGGGGAAAACAAATTGCGCGGACTGATCAGCTGCTTTTGCCGGACAGGTTGTCGCCAACATTGACTGCGCCAAAATTTGTCCGGCGGTTTCAAAGCTCAGGACGCCGGCCGCCAAAATCATAAGCTGTCGCGACGGGGGCTGAGCGTCCCGAACGCTGCTGGTCGGCCATGCACGATTTCGCTGTATCGCCGTAAGCGTGGCCATACTGTGGCGAATCAGTATGGAGCCTAGCGGCGAATCGCTAGTAATTTCTGCCACTAAACGCCTGCGGCGAAGAAACCAAACATCCTCCGCTGCTCTTCCCAATCCAGCGGCACCTCCCCCTGCCGACCACGCATCGCATGCAAATTCAAATGCCGTGGTTGCCGCCCATCCAAGATCGCCCGGATGATGTCCGGTGCCAACCGCGTCATGCGCAGCACCTCGCATACCCACCCCACCTCGAGTTTGAGACTGCGCGCCAGTTCGCTGGCATTCGCTACCTCGCTCGTGTCGATCATCCGTTGCCAACAGAAGGCCTTGCCAAGTGTGCTGATCAGCGGTAGATCGAAGGACGACGTGGCCTTCACGAAATCTGTGCCCATCGGCGGCATGACCATTTTGCTGCTATGTCGGCGTTTGATCACCAGTGGCACGAACGTCACTGAGCGTCCCATCATCTCGAACTGACGGGGTTGTCCGATTGGCGTGCCTATCAAGCCACCTCCATTTCGGACCTGACGCCGACCTCGTCAACGCGCGACCGCTGCTCGACCACGAATGGGTGCCCCGCCAACTCCCGGCCGAACTTCTGCCAGCTGTCATCGCGCCAGATGATGTCCAGCCCGCCCACAACTCCGGCGTCATGATCGCCTCGTGCTGGCCCGTGAACGATTGCCCCTTGTGGGTCATCTCGCACGGGTACAGGCGATTGCGCAGCATCGCGAAAAGAACCTGCTGGTCGATCACGCTTCCCTCGCGCTGACGTCCGTTTTGCGTCACCCATGCCTTGGTCGTGTGACCCTCGATCTGCAGTTCACGCACCAGTTGCGCGGCGGACCTGGTTTCGGCATACCGCGCAAAGATGCTTCGCACCAACACCGCCTCCGATTCATTGACGACCAATTTCCGTTCGCGGACGTCATATCCGAGCGGTGGCGTGCCGCCCATCCACATCCCCTTGGCCTTGCTGGCCGCAATCTTGTCGCGGATGCTCCAGGCACCCGGCGCCGATTGCCCCGGCGACGGTCATGTCGGCTAGGCCACCGTGATTTCGCTGGATGAAGATGATCCAGCCAGCAACGTCTTCGTCAGCAACCCCTTGCCCCTCAGACACCCCACAACAACTCGCCCGTCAGGCGAACTGGACCATCCCCGGGCTCTCGGCGCGCAGTTCCTTGATGCGGTCGTCAATTGCGGCAGAGGTGGCGAGCTGCGCCGTACTCTGCGTATTTCAGCCCATCGTGGATGGCGTTTCAGTCTGAACGTGGACGCGATTTCAAGTTGATCGTGGACGCGATTTCAGCGTGATCGTGGACGATTCGTAGGGGGATACGCACAAGTGCTTCTTGAACCAGGCATAGGCTGGCCGCTTTTTGCGGAAGTAGCCGATGCCAACGAACAGAATCACGATGCGTCCAATTCGAGAAACACTGCGACTTCACCTGCAGGGCGCACTGAGCTTCAGCGAGGTCGGCCGCTGCCTGAAGATCTCCACCAGCGTTGCTGCCAAATACGTCTCAATGGCCCGTACCGCCGGCGTGGACTGGGCGCTTGCGCAGACCCTGAGCGACGAGGAGCTCGAGGCCCGCCTTTACCGACCACCTCTGCCGCCCGACGATGCATCACCCAACCGCATCGGCTTCGCCCTGGAACGCGTGATGCGCACTCATTACCGCATCGACGACTTCCAGGAAATTTATTTAATGCTCGACAAACTGGACGACCTGCTGGAACTGGCGAAGATCGACTTCGCGCCGTTGTATGCGCGGGTGCCGGGCACGCCGGAACTGCAACCGGGCGACGTGTTGCCATCGGACAGTGTGTTTCAGCGTGGCACTGGCAAGTACCACGCGGGCCGCAAGCCATAGCGCAGAAGCCCTGGCGTCGAGGCCTGCCTTCCGGAGTCGCGGCCGGCTCAGCCTGCTGCGCCCGATTTCGGGATGCTCCAAGGCACTGTTTCGGTGCCTTGCGAAGAAGAGTGTGGAGATTAATTGTCCTCCTGTGCGGCGCATTTGCGGTAGCATATTCAGCTTGTTCATTTTCATCGGCAATCGAGATAACCATATGAAAAAGCTGCTTACCCTGATCGCCGGAATCCTTACTGCCACAGTGCTGCTTGCACCGCTACAGGTGACGGCGCAAACCAAATCCAGGTTGGCCCAGATTCTGGAACGCGGGACTTTGCGCGTCGGCACTACCGGTGACTTCAACCCGATGTCGATGAAGGACACCACAACCAATACGCTGACGGGCTTCGATATCGAGGCCATGAACCAGCTGGCGGCCGACATGGGAGTCAAGATAGAGTTTGTGCCGGCCGAATGGGCGACGCTGGTCAACGGCATCGTGTCCGACCGCTTCGATATATTTTCCGGGGCTTCGGTCAGTATGGCGCGTGCCAAGACGGTGGCCTTTTCCAACCCCTATTTGTTCGCGGGCACGGTGCCTTTGATCAGCAAAAAAGGCGGTGCGAAATTGACAACTTGGGAGAGTGTCAACAACCCGAATGTGACGGTTGCGGTACTGATGGGGACGGTATTCGAACAACAGGCGCGCGCGATTTTCCCCAAAGCCAAGGTTCGCGCTGTCGAAAAGCCGGCCACCGGTTACCAGGAAGTGCTGGCCGGACGTGCCCAGGTCACCATCACGAGTAATGTCGAGGCGGCCACGCTCATGAAAACCTACCCCGACCTGCAGCAAGTTGGAACCAGCGCCGAGATGCGCAACAAGCGGCCGTTCGCGTATCCGATGCCGCAGGGCGACGAGGTGTGGTTGACCTTTGTCAACAACTGGATTTCGCTCAAGGAAGCTGAGGGTTATTTCGCCGGTCTTGAGGCCAAATGGCTGTCGGCCAAAAAATAGGCCGGCTCCGCCCCTTCACCGCGCTCGCGCTCGCGGCAGCATGCGGTATCGCCTCAGCCCAAGGTTCGGCCTATAACTGGGGCTGGTATATCTTCGACCCGGCCAAAGAAAAAGGCCGCTCGAACCTCGATTTCCTGATCGGTGGCGTATGGGCGACCTTGTCAGTGTCGCTGTGCGCGATCGCGCTGTCGGTGTTGCTCGGCTCGTTCGTGGCGCTGGCCGGTCTGTCGCCCAGAAAGTCGCTCAAGCGCGTCAACCGGGTCTACGTGGAACTGTTTCGCTCAGTGCCCCTGCTGGTTCTGCTGCTGTGGGTTTTTTATGGCCTGCCAGTCATCATCGGACTGCAGTTGACAGTGTTTGCCACTGGCGTGTTGTCATTGGCGGTCAGTGATAGCGCGTTCGAGGCCGAGGTTTTCCGCGCAGGCATACAGTCCGTGCCCCAGGGCCAGATTGAAGCGGCTCGCTCGCTCGGCTTGTCCTGGGGCCAGCAGATGCGCCTGGTCGTATTGCCGCAGGCCATCAAGGTGATCCTGCCGGCGCTGGGCAACCAGTTTATCTACGTCCTTAAAATGTCGTCGCTGATATCGGTGATAGGTTTGCCGGAATTGACGCGCCGGGCCAACGAACTGAACGTCAACGAATATCGACCGCTGGAAATCTACACCTTGCTGGTGGCCGAATATCTGATCCTGATTCTGCTGGTGTCTTTCCTGGTCCGCAAACTCGAACGCCGGATGGCAACATCGCATTAGTAGGAAGTAGGAATGCCAGTCACCCTGCTTCGCCCACACCCTCACGAATGTGTACGCATGACTCGTGGCCGCCGTAGCTGGCTAAGCTTTCAACGCATGACTCTTTCATTTGCAGCACTTTGCCGGTTTTGGCCGGCGCACGGAGCCCACGTCATGAAACCAACTCCATGATCCTGCACCGGTCCACCTGGCCTGACATAGAGGCCTATCTCAAGACGTCGCAAGGCGTCGTGATTCCTGCCGGCTCGACCGAGCAACATGGCCCGACCGGCATGATTGGCACCGACAGCTTCACGGCTGAGAGCATTGCGCATGCCATGGGCGAGTTGTCCGGCGCGCTGGTGGGGCCGACGCTGACTCTGGGGCCGGCGCAATTCAATCTGGGCTTTCCCGGCACCGTATCTTTACGGCCGACGACGCTGATCCAGGTCATCATCGATTACATCCAATCGCTGGCGCGGCATGGCTTTCGCAACTTCTATTTTCTCAATGGCCACGGCGGCAATATTGCGCCGGCGATGTGTGCGTTTCAGGAATTGCATGCCGACCGCAGCCTGGGCAAGCTCAGTAGCGACGCCATCCATTGCAGACTGCGCAGCTGGTGGGACTTTGCCGAAGTCAACCAGATTCGCCAGCGGCTTTACGGTGCGGGCGAAGGTATGCATGCCACACCGTCCGAGCTGGCAATCGTGCGCCAATTGATGCCATCCCAAAGCCGGCCCGATGCGCTGGCGGCGCCTGCGCCCTTGACGGCCGATTTCATGAAGCTGCACGGCGGCGACAACCACCGGGATGCATTGGCGCACCGCGCGCAGTTTCCGGACGGCCGGGTCGGCTCGGACTCGGCGCTGGGGCTGCCGGAGCATGGGACGCAGCTGATAGCGGCCGCGGCCGCGGCCGCGGCACGCGACTACGCGGCCTTTATCGCCGAAGCTTGAATTCGACCGGCCGCACCAGGAGCCCACGGACGTGAACCAAGCCCCGCAGTACTCCGCGCTGGCGGACCCCCAATGGCGCTATATCGAAAAGATGTCGCTGCAAGACTTTTCAGTGGCCGACTGGCAGCAGCTGGAACAGCAGCGCAAGGCCTATCTGGCGCAGCAACAGGCCGCGCAGGCCATGCGGCTGCTGAGCGCTTCGGAGCACGACACGTCTTTTGGCTATATGGTCAACAACTACCGCCACAGCCTGCAGTCGGCAACCATGGTGTTGCGCGACGGGCTTCCCGAGGAGGACGTGGTGGTGGCGCTGTTGCATGACGTGGGCTTTACCACCTGCCCGCTGCTGCATGGCGACTTCGCGGCCTGTCTGCTGGGCGCCTACATCTCGGACCGCAACTATTGGATGCTGCAGCACCACGGTACTTTCCAGAACCTGCACGCACCGAATCTGCCGGGCGTCGATCCGCACGAGCGCGAGCGCTGGCGCGGGCACCCGCATTTCGACTGGACTGCGGAGTTCGTCGCGCGTTATGACCAGGCGGCCTGCGACCCCGGCTACACATGCGAGCCTCTGGAGACCTTCGTGCCCATGGTTCGCAGTATTTTTTCAAGACTACCGGTTGACCGCCGGTCCATCAGGAGCGAATTCAAATGAGCGCATGGATAAAAATGATTCCGCTGGAAGAAGCCACCGGAAAACTCAAGGAGATGTACCAGCGCGTGACCACGCCGCATGGCACGGTGGACAACGTGATGCGCGCCCACAGCCTGCGCCCGCACAGCATGGAAGGCCATCTGGTGCTGTACAAGAACGTGCTGCACAACCCGGACAACACCTTGCCGTTCTGGTTCCTGGAAGTCGTGGCCTCGTATGTGAGCCTGACCAACCGCTGCGATTACAGCCTGACGCACCATTGGGCCAATGCGCGCCGGCTGATGAATGACCCGGCGCGCGCCGAGATCGTCTGGCAGGCCTTGTCGGAGGCCAAGCCGGAGAAGGCGTTTTCGGGAAAGGAACTCGCCTTTTTGAACTACGCGCGCAAACTTACCGCCGACGTGGCCCACATGGTCAAGGCCGACTACGATGCGATGCGCGCGGCCGGCTGCGACGATGGTGAAATCCTGGAGGTCAACCAGGTCTGTGCCTACTTCAACTACTCGAACCGCCTGCTCAACGGCCTGGGCGTAACGACACAAGGCGACAAGATCGGTTACTACAAGGAGCCGGCAGCTTCCTGATTTTTTGGCTCCTGTGCGGCGGACTCGCGCGCGATCCGTTCTGCAAGGCCTTTCCTGAAACGGGCGGCCGCCGCGTCGAGCAGCAAGCCGGTGGTCTGGGTGGAACGGTTCTTCATGCCCTGGTGCACCGCTTCCAGAATGACGCGGTCTTCCGCGAAGGCGGCTCTGGCACCGGCCGCGACGCGCTGCGTGATGTCTTCGTCGTGGGGATCGGTGTTTCGATGTTGCAGCCAGAAATACACGGTGTTGTCCGCGTCAACTGGCGTCAGGAAATGGTAGGACACCATGACGTAGGTGTCCGGCCGCCGCACCGTGTCCGGCCCACCGTCACCTGCCGGTGTGTAGATGCCCATGTTGACCGCAATCGCGGGATAACGCATCTCGTAGTGCTGCAGGCGGTCCGCATGGCCCTTGAACTTGACCAGCGGCGCGTAGAAGGGCGGCGGTGGCTGATCGAGCATCCAGCGGCTGCTGATGACACCCGTCTCGCTGATGCTGAGTTGCAGCGGCGTGTTGTCGGTGCCCGCGCCGGCAAACGAGGACCGATGCACCCAGGCCACGTGGGACGGGTCGAGCAGGTTGTCGGCCATCCACAGGTAGTGGCAGCCGATCGGCATGAAGTCGCCGGTCGTGGTGTGCCAGGCCGGATCGCCATAGTTCTCGATCTCGAAGATTTCGTCTTCATTCGCGCGGGCTGCCTCGCCCATCCATACCCACAACAGTCCGTATTTGTCGCGCACCGGGTAGCTGCGCACCAAGGCGAACGGCGGGATGCGTTGCTGCGTGGCAGCGTCTATGCATTTGCCCGCGCAGTCGAAGGTCAGCCCGTGGTAGCCGCATTCGACCGCGTCGCCTTTGAGGCGGCCCATGGACAGTGGCAGCTTGCGATGCGGGCAGGCGTCTTCCAGCGCCACCGGTGTGCCGTCCTGGGTGCGGTACAGCACGATGGCTTCGGACAGCAGCTTGACGGGCTTCAGGCTGCGCGCCACGTCGGGCGACAAGGCCGCGACGTACCAGGCGTTTTTCAAAAAATCCGACATGGGGAACAACCTCAAAAAACAACTTGTTCAAGATGCGCCGGGAAACCGTTTCGAGTTTAGTTCCAGGGCTCGCCCGCCGCGCGCGACCACCGTCTGTCCCCGCCGGTCGCTGGCCAGCAGGCCATCAAATATCCACCGCCAGATGCACCAGGCAGTCGCCCGGTGCGACCAGGCTGGGCACCCGCCTGCAAACAACAACTCCCGCGTCCTCGAACATCAGTTCGCGTGGCGCGCGCTCGGGCTCTTCCGGAAAGTGGATGCGGCCTGCCGACTGGCCGCTATGCACCAGTTCGCCGAGTGTGAAGTCAGGTTCGAACAGCCCGCGCAGCGTTGTGTAGAGGTAGTGCGACGGCCCGGTCACACGCATCATGCGGGTGGTGACGGCGGCCGGTGACGCATCGGCCAGCACACCCACATGGGCCAGCAGGCGCCGCACGCAGCCGTCCGCAATCGCCTGTGTCTGGGGCCGGGTCGTTCCGCTGCCGCCAATCTCGGTCGAGAAATGCAGATGGCCGTGGGCCAGCGCGGCCGCCGACAAGGTGCGGTTGGATTGCGGCTTGTCCACCATCATGCTTATCGGCGCGCCGAAAGCCAGCAGCGCGTCATGTTGACGTACGCGCGCATCCGGGTCTTCCGGTACGCGCGCAAAGGCGCAGGGCAGATATTCCAGCGACGATCCGCCGGAGTGGATGTCCAGGCTGACCTGTGTCATCGGCAACAACACCGAGTCGACAAAATACGCAATCTGCTCGCTTACCGTGCCGTCCGGTGCACCTGGAAACAGGCGATTCAGATTACCGCCGTCAATCGGCGAAGTCCGCCGGCCGGCCGCCGCCGCCGGAAGGTTGAGACGCGGAATGATGATCACGCGCCCGCCTAGCGCCGAAGGCTCCAGTTCGCGCATCAGCTTAAGCAGCGCGATCTGTCCTTCGTATTCGTCGCCATGGTTGCCTGCGGTCAGCAATACGTCCGGTCCGCTACCGCCCTTGATGACGGCGATCGGTATCGCGATCCAGCCATAGGCGCTTTCATGCGTCGAGTGCGGCACGCGTATATGACCGAAGCGTTTGCCCGGCGCGTCGAGGTCGATGTCGGCGTGTACCGCCGTGGGCCTGGCAGTGTGGGGTGATGGCATGGCTCGTGTTGCAGCGTGGCGCAATGGCGGCGCTGTCAATGCTCCAGTATCTGGCTCAGGAAAAGTTTCGTGCGTTCGGATTGGGGGTTGCTGAACAACTCCTGCGGTGGCGCTTTCTCGACGATGCGGCCGGCATCCATGAACACCACCGTGTCCGCCACTTTCTTGGCAAAGCCCATTTCGTGGGTGACACAGACCATGGTCATGCCTGACTGCGCCAGTTCGACGATCACGTCCAGCACTTCCTTGATCATTTCCGGATCCAGCGCTGAGGTGGGTTCGTCGAACAACATCACTTTGGGCTCCATGCACAGGGAGCGCGCGATCGCCACGCGCTGTTGCTGGCCGCCCGACAGCTGGGTCGGATATTTCGCCGCCTGTTCCGGAATATGCACGCGGCGCAAGTATTCCATGGCCTTGGCCTCGGCCTGCGCGCGCGGCGTCTTGCGCACCCGGATCTGCGGCAGGGCGCAATTCTCCAGCACGGTGAGATGCGGAAACAGATTGAAGCTCTGAAATACCATGCCGACTTCGCGGCGGATGGCGTTCACCCGCTCGGTGTTTTCGTTGAGTTCGATGCCATCCACGACGATACTGCCTTCGTCATGTTGCTCAAGCCGGTTGATGCAGCGGATCAGGGTGGATTTGCCCGAACCCGATGGACCGCATATGACCATGCGCTGGCCGGTCTCCACCTGCAGGTCGATATCCTTCAGAACCTGCATGGAGCCGAACCATTTGTTGACGCCACGCAGCTCAATGATGCTAGGGTGGCTCATGTGGTTTTCGTGTCAATGGTGCGCGCGGGCGTAACGCCGCTCCAGCGCGGCAAAAAGCCGCGACAGCGTGAAACAGATGACGAAATAAATGGCGCCCACGAATACGAACACCTCGAACACCCGCTGGGTCGTGACCTGCACGTCCTGGGCCATGAAGGTCAGTTCCTGGATCGACACCAGCGACACCAGCGAAGAGTCTTTGATCAACTGGATGAATTGCCCCGCCATGGGCGGCAACACGTTCCTGAACGCCTGCGGCAGGATCACGAAACGCATCACATCGAGCTTTGAGAATCCCAGACTGTCACCGGCTTCGATCTGCGATTTGGGCACCGACTCGAGGCCGGCGCGCACGATCTCGGTCACATAGGCGCCCGAGAAAACCGAAAGGCATATCAGGCCCAGCAGAAAATTATCTATCAGCTTGGGGGTGCCGAAGAAGACGCTGACCCACCACTGGCCGCTCGGCGACATGGATGCCACGCTGTCGGCCACGGCCAGCTTGGGCATGATCTGGCTGGCGATGAAGAACACGAAGACAAACACGAAAACAACCGGCGGAATATTGCGTATCAGCATCACGTACAGGCCGCTCAGCAGACGGAACAACAAACGCCGGCTGTTGCGCGCAACACCCATCACCGTGCCTATGACGCCGGCCAGCAGAATGCCCCAGATGGCCAGTCGAAGGGTCGTCAGCAGGCCCTCGAAAACGATGTTGGGAACCCATTGACCGGTGGCCTTGTCGAGCCGCAATACGAATGGCCAGATGCTGCTCCAGTCCCAGCGGTATTTGAGCACCACGGTGGTGTTCCAGACCATGTAGCCGAACACCAGCGCCACCAGCGCAAGCAGCACGAAATCCAGCCATCTCCAGCGCCGGCGCCTCGCAGCGGGGGGAAGGCGTGTACCTCCGACGGCCAGTTGCGCGGCTTCAGCCAAGTTTTACTCCGGGACCGTTGCGGCCCAATCCTGGGTCTTGAACCAGTAGGTATGGCGCTGCTTGAGCCAGTCCTTGTTCTTGCCGATCCAGTCGTTGAAATACGCCACCACCACCGGGCTGTTCTTGCGGACACCGAAACCCTCGACTGAGGTGGTCAGGTTCTCGCTCATGGGTTTGAACAGGCGGTCCGGGTTCTTGATCGTGAAGAAGGTCGGCTTGGGTTCGCTCGAGACGACGGCATGCGCATTGCCGTTGATGACTTCCTGGAATGCAATCGCGTCATCGTCGAATTGCCGCAAGGTCGCCTTGGGCCATTTCTCTTCGATCGTCTTACAGGGCGCGGCGCCGCGCCGGCAGGTAAAGGTGACGTTGGCGCTGTTGTAGTCGTCCGGCCACTTCAATTTAGAGGCCAGTTGCTTCGAGGCAGCGACACCCTGCCCGGACTGGGAATAGGGTTCGGTGAAGTCGATCTGCGCCTGCCGCGCCGGGGTGACGGAGAGGCCGCCGATGATCACGTCGAACTTGCTGGCGATCAGTGCCGGAATGATGCCGTCGAACGCAGTTGGCTGAAGGTCCAGCTGCACTCCCATGTCCTTGGCCAGCCTGGTGGCAACGTCGATCTCGAAGCCGACCCACTGGCCCTGCTTGTCGCGCATGGCCCAGGGCACGAAGCTGCCGAAACCGACCTGCAGCTTGCCCCGTTTCTTGATGGCGTCAATCGCGTTGTCCTGCGCCAAGGCATGGGGTGTCCAGGCCATGGCAGTCAGCAAAAGCGCGGCGGCGCCCAAAATTCGTCTTAAATGGTTCATCGAAAGCTCCTTCATGTTCAAGTTGACCCAACCAAGCGACTTACCAGTATCAGGGCCCGACTTGGCCCCGCGGCTGATTTGACTGCAGTTCGCCCATTGTCAATGAGCGCAGGCACTATTTACCCATGCATTATTTGTACCTGCTGACATCCATATATTGCGCCCGACCCTGACATTAACGAATCGAGGGTAACCCTTACGGTTTAGCTAATGGTTACCGCCGCTGCTCTGGCCAGGGTTAAGGCCCGCCATTGATGCGCGAAAAATAATCGGACACCATGGACGCGTAGCTGCGCTCAAACGCGACCTCGAAGCCGGCAGCACACCGCAGTATCAGTGCCTTCTGGCCAAAGGCTTCCGTGAAAGTCGCACCGTCCGCCGGGAAAACGACCGGATCGGTGTCCAGCGGGCTGGCAATCGCCATCACCTGGCGCGCGTGTGGACCAGAAATCGCGAAAAACGCATAGGCATCGGATACCGGCACGACCAGCGTGTCGGCGGCCGGCGCGTCTTCCAGCAGCGTGGACAACAGGCGCTCTTCGTCTTCGATCGGGGCGCGCACCAGCCAATGTTCGCGTGCCGCGCGCAACACCTGTATCGGCCCGAGGGCGGCTGCGCGGCCGGGCGCCGGTTCCCACAGCCCCAGCCGTCGCAGGCGCGGGGCGATATCGCCGGCACTGCCCTTGAGG
Source organism: Betaproteobacteria bacterium (assembly GCA_031367285.1). Taxonomy (GTDB): domain Bacteria; phylum Pseudomonadota; class Gammaproteobacteria; order Burkholderiales; family Burkholderiaceae_C; genus CAISIP01. The sequence continues at coordinate 17,973 of JANLPN010000597.1, forward strand.
TCCACCAGCGCCACCATGGGCAGAGGGTTTATCGAGACATCGTAGATCACCTCAACTCCTCAGTTTCTCGCCCGATGGATCGTAAAAACACGGCGCGGTGACGGTTGCGCGCACCACCTCGTCCTGCATGCGTATGAACACGGTTTCACCCATGCGCTGGCGCCCGTTGGCCAGCAGGCCCAGCGCGATGCTGCGCTGGTTGGTGACACTCCAGACGCTGGCGCTCACGAAGCCTTCCGAGGCCTGGCGCAAGCCCTTGGGCGTGATCGGTGCGCCGTCGCTTAACACGCGCTGCGCATCTTCGGTCAACAAACCCACCAGCTCGCGCCGCACGCGTTTGCTACTGCGCCGGATCCCAATCGCGCGTTTGCCCAGGTAGTCGGGCTTGGTTCTGGAAAGAATCCAGGGGATGCCCAGGTCTATCGGGTCTGCCGTGCCGTCCACTTCATGGACCAGAGACAGAAAGCCCTTCTCCACGCGCAGCAAGTGGCTGGCCTCGGACCCAACCGCCACCAGCCCCAGCGGCGCGCCCTTGTCCATGATGCGGCTCCAGAGCGGCATGGCATCGCGGCTGCGCACATTGATCTCGTAACTGAGCTCCCCCGTGAAGCTGACCCGCGCGACCCGTGCGGCCAAGCCGGCCACCGTGCCGTGCCGCAAGCCCATGAAAGGGAAAGCTGCGGGCGCCAGGTCGATGTCCGTCCCCAGCGCCTGTACGAAGGCTCGCGCCTTCGGACCACACACCGTGGCGTTGGCCCAGGCGGTGGTGACTGGCGTGATCCGGACCTTCCATTGCGGCCGCTCGATCTGGAGGAAATGTTCCATGTGCCGGTACACCTCGTCCGCGTTGCCGGTCGAGGTGGACATCAGGTAGTGGTCGGGCGCCAGCTTGAATGAGACCCCGTCGTCCAGGATCATGCCGTCGTCCGACAACATAAAGCCGTAACGCCCCATGCCGGTCTCCAGATTGGAGAACAGGTTGGTGTAGAGCATGTCCAGCAAACGCGCGGCGTCCGGCCCCTTGATCTCGAACTTGCCCAGGGGCGAACCGTCGTAGACGCCCAGGTTCAGGCGCACCGCAAGCGACTCGCGGCGGGTGGCGTCCTGCGCCGCTTCACCCGCGCGCGGGTAGTAACCGGGGCGGCGCCAGCGCGCGCCGGCCTCGATCATCACGGCGCCGTTGGCGACGTTCCAGGCCGTGATCGGTGTGTGGCGGTAGGGCAGGAACACGCTGCCGCCGCGCGCACCGGCCAGCGCGCCGAACTCGACCGGCATAAAGGGCGAGCGGAAGGTCGTGGTGCCGATCGCGTCCAAGCGTGTCTGCTGGGCCATGGCGATGGCGCCCACCACGTTGATGTTGCCGGTCTTGCCCTGGTCGATGCCCATGCCGGCGGTGGTGTAGCGCTTCACGTGTTCCACCGCGCCGTAGCCCTCGCGGAGTGCTACATGGATGTCGGCCACGGTCACGTCGTGTTGCAGGTCCAGGAAGGCCTTGTCGGACGGCTTGTGGGGTTCGACATGCCACATGGCTTCGGTCGCATGGGCTGGTGTGCTGCTGCAAGCTGGCAGCGGCGGTGGCTGTCGCCGAAGCGCCTGCTGCGCGGCGGCATCAAAGCCCTGCGCCTGGGCCGCCTGCATGCCCCTGGCGGCACCGTCGGCGAGGCACGCGGCGAGGTCATACAGACCATCGGCTGCGCCGACGCATCGGGCAGCCTGCTGCGGCCGGTCGGCTACGAAGGCGCTCAAGCCATCGTCGTAACGCAGGCTGCCGCGCGACTGCGAGAACAGATGCACCACGGGGTTCCATCCGCCCGATACGGCCAGCAAGTCGCAGGCGATGGGGCGCTCTGCGCCGCCCTGGCGCGCACGTATCCGGACGCCCTTGATCTGGCGCCGGCCGGCGCTTGTGACCACCACATGTCCTGCCAGGATCTGAACGCCGGGCACCAGCGCCGCGGCCTCGGGCGGTACGCTCGCGCGTGTATCTACTATGGCGCCCACCGCGATGCCGGCGGCCAGCATGTCGGCTGCCGCTTCATAGGCCGAACTGTTGTTGGTGAACACCACGGCGCGCCGCCCCGGCAACACGGCATAACGGTTCACATAGGTCTGCACTGCGGAGGCCAGCATCACGCCGGGCCGGTCGTTGTCGTGGAACACCAGCGGCCGTTCGATCGCCCCGGCGGCGACGATCACCTGGCCGGCGCGCACCCGCCAGGTACGCTGGAAGATACCCGGCCTGGATGGCGCGCGTTCCGTCACCACCACCAGGTTTGATTCGCGGTAGGCCCAGGCGCTGGCCTGCGACAGCCGCGTGACGTTCGGCAGGTCATCAAGCGCGCGCGCGGTGGCGGCGACCCATTCCATCGCGGGACGGCCGTCTATCCGTGCGCGCCGGCCCAGCAGCGCGCCGCCGGGCTCGATGCCGTCGTCGGCCAGCAGCACGCGCACGCCGGCGCGCGCGGCGCTCAGGGCTGCCATCAATCCGGCTGGCCCGGCCCCGATCACCAGCACGTCGCAGTGCCAGTGCCGCGTTTCGTAGATGCCCTTGACGTGATCGGCGACGGGCGCGTGGGACAGTCCCGCGGCACGGCGTACCAGCGGCTCGTACACATGCCAGTTCGGCCACATGAAGGTCTTGTAATAAAACGATGCGGGCAGCAGCCGGCTTATCGACTGGTTTACCGCCAGCAGGTCGAAACGGGCGGACGGCCAGCAGTTCACGGAACGCGCTTCCAGGCCTTCGCGCAGCAGCACGGTGGTGATCGGATGGCTGCCTCCTGCCTGCTCACCGAGCAACTCGACGAAGGAGCTGGGCTCCTCCAGGCCCGCGCCAGTGATGCCGCGCGGCCGGTGGTATTTGAAGCTGCGCGCGGTCAGGCGCTCGCCGTGCGCCAGCAGGGCAGATGCCAGGGTGTCGCCGGCGCAGCCGGTGAAGCTGCGACCGTTGAAACGGAAGCGGACCGGCCGCGTGCGGTCTATGCGTCCGCCGTTCAGGGTGCGAAACGGTTCAGCGGCCATGGCGCGCCTCCCCGAGGATCTGGTGCGTCACGGTGTCGCGCGTGAGGATCAGCCACGCGCCACAGCCGCGCACGTGCCACCATTTTTCGTCCACCGGCCCCATCGGGTTGTGGGGCACGGTCAGGTAATCGACCCACTGCGCGTCATCCAATATGCCGTTCAGCGCATCGTCCAGCACACCCGCCGCATCGGGCCGCGTCCGGCGCGCCGGCCCGCCGTGCTGGAACTCGGATTCGTTGCGTGGCCCGCAATGCGGGCAGGGGATCAAAAGCATGGTTACCTTGCCGTGGTGGTGCCGCTTTCCAGCACGAAGTCGAGATGGCGGAAGCGGTCGAGCGAAAACGGAACGATCAGCGGGTGCGGTTCGTCGTGCGCGATCAGGTGGGCCAGCGTATAACCGCCCGCCGGCACGGCCTTGAAACCGCCCCACCAGCCGGCCGAGACATACAACCCGCCAATGGATGTCCGTGAAACGATGGGCGTGGCGTCGTGCGCGATATCCAGCGTTCCGCCCCACTGGCGCATCAGTTTGAGCCGCTTGAGGGCCGGGAACAATTCGAGCATGGACACCACGGTATCCTCGAACACGTTCTGCTTGATGTCGCGCCGGAACGACTGGCCGATGTCATTGGCACCGCCTATCACCAGTTCGCCGCGGTCCGATTGGCTCAGGTAGACACCGATGTCCGGGCAGTTGACGATCACGTCGATAAGCGGTTTGACGGGCTCCGACACGAAGGCCGTCAGGTTCATGGTCTTGAGCGGCAGGCGCAGCCCTGCGGTTTCGGTGAGCGTGGTGGTGTGGCCCGACACCACTACCGCCACCTTCTTGGCGCATACGGTTCCGCGGTCGGTCTCCACCCCGCGGATGCGGCCGTCCGTTGTGCGCAGCAGCGCCTTGACGGCAGTGTTCTGGTGCATCTCCACTCCGCGGTCGTCGGCCGAACGCGCGTAGCCCCAGGCCACCGCATCGTGCCGGCACACAGCGGCGTCGGTGTGCACCATGCCAGCGATGATGGGCAGCCGCGAATCGGGTCCGCCGCCGGTCAGCGCCGGTATGCGCCGCCGCACTTCCTCCACACTGATCGGTTCGTAGGTGGACCCGTGGTTGTCCATGTTCATCATGCGCCGACGTATGTCACGCAGCCTGCCCGAGGTCTGCACGATGTCCACCATGCTGCGCTTGGAGTACATCAGGTTGAAGTTCAGCTCTTTGGTCAGCTGGTCGAACAGCGCCACCGACTTGACGTAGAACGGAATGCTCTCGTCGCGCAGGTAGTTGGACCGGATGGTCACCGTGTTGCGCGCGATGTTGCCGCCGCCGAGCCAGCCGCGGTCCAGCACGGCGACGTTGGTGATGCCGTGTTCCTTGGCCAGGTAGTGCGCGGTGGCCAGGCCGTGGCCGCCGGCGCCGATGATGACGACGTCGTATTCCTTGCGCAGCGGCGGGCTGCGCCAGGCGCGTTGCCAGTTCTGGTGGTGGGAGAACGCGTTGCGTGCGAGCGAGAAAATCGAGTAGCGCTGCATGGATCGGTATGAATCGGTATGAGCTTGATCAGGGCCTACCGCACGCGGTAACGCCGCTCGAGCCACCACACGAAAAACGACAAGGACACGGTGATCACAAGGTACATCGCAGCTGCGGTGAGCCATATCTCGAACGCCATGAAGGTGTCCGAGACCAGGTTGCGCGCCTGGGTGGTCAGGTCGAAGATCGCGATCACGCTCACAATGGCCGAATGCTTGACCAGGTTGACCAGCACCCCGCCCAGCGGCGGTAACATCAGGGGCACGGCCTGCGGCAGGATGATGTCGCGGTACAGGTTGAAGCCGCCAAAGCCCAGGCTCAGGCCGGCTTCGCGCTGGCCCCGGCGCACGGCCACGATGGCGCCACGCATGATTTCGGCCGCGAAGGCGCCTTCGTACAGGGCCACGCACAGGATGCCGGCCCACAGGCGCGGAATGCCCAGCAGCGCGGCGACGATGAAATAGGTGATCAGCATCTGGACCAGGATCGGTGTGTTGCGGATCACTTCGATGTACACCCAAGCGATGGCCGGGCCAACCACCGAGTTGGACAGGCGCAGCATGGCCGTCAGAAGGCCTATCACGAGTGCGAGCAGGCCGGCCTTCCAGGCGATCTCAAGTGTGACGAACAGGCCCTTGGTCAGCGGCCCCCATATCAGCTCACCATCCACCACGCGGTAGATGGTGCGCGGCACCTTGTCCCACTTCCACGCATAGCCCATGGACTGGGCGCCGTGCACGATAAACCAGAGCATGGCCCCGATGACGACCACGAATTGCAGCAGCTCGAACCACTGCGACCGGTGCCAGGGAACTTGCGGCGACGCCGGGTGCCGGGCCGGCGTGGCGGCATCGCCCGTCACTGGGCAAGCTCCGTACCGCGGACCGCGGTACGAGCCCCCTTCGGAACGGCAGGGCAGGGGCTCATGATTGGGCGCTCAAGAATTCGCGCAGCGCGGCCGTTGCGAGACGCATCTCGTGCTCCAGCCCGACAGTGATGCGCAGCATGTTGCTGTAGTCGGCCGAATTGAACATGCGCCCGACGATGCCGCGTGCAACCAGAAAGTCGTAGGCTTGCCGGGCCGATTTCTGCTGGCCCTCGAAGTCCAGCAGCAGGAAGTTGCCGTTGCTCGACAGGTAACCCAGACCCAGTTCGCGCATGTCCGCGCAAAAACGCGTTAGCTGGTCGCGGTTATGGGAGAACACGCGCTCCCGGTGCTGAACATCGCGCAAGGCCGCGATGCCCGCAGCCGTGGCGGGGCTGCTGATCGGGAAGGTCAACCCGAGCCGGCGCAACACGTCCACGATGGCGGGTGGGCCGTACAACCAGCCCAGCCGCATGCCGGCCATGCCGAAGATCTTCGAGAAAGTGCGTGTCATGACCACGTTCTGCGCGGCGTCCACCAGCGCCACCGGCAACTCGTAGTCGGCGGCCGTCACGTATTCGGCATAGGCCGAGTCCAGCACCAGCAGCACGTTGCCGGGCAGGCCGGCATGCAGGCGGCGAATCTCCGTGCCACCCAAAATGGTGCCTGTCGGGTTGTCCGGATTGGCCAGCAGCACCATGCGGGTGAGTGGTGTGACGCAGGACAGGATTCCATCCACCGATGCGCGGAAATGCGCATCCGGCGCCGCGACCGGAACCGCCCCCATGGCATGGGCATAGTTGGGAAATTTCAGGTAACCGTGCACACTGTGGATGACCTCGTCGCCCGGGTTCAGGAAACCGCGCGCCAGCCGTTGCAGCAGCTCGTCGGACCCGTGGCCGCAGACGATGCGCGCCGGGTCCAGGCCAAATGCCTCTGCCAGTGCCGCGGCCAGCAGCGCGGGGCCGTCCTCCGAATAACGCTCCATGGTGTCAAGCGCAGCGCATGCCGCGGCGGTCGCCCTGGGACTGGCGCCCAGCGCGCTTTCGTTGCTCGACAGATTGATCTTCGGCGCGGCGTCTGAACCCAGGTCGGTTGCCAGCATATGCGGCTTGATATTGAGAATGCCCGGGCGCGGGCTGACACTGCTCATGGTCTGGTCTTTCATGCTTGCTGCGCGGACAGGTCGCGGACGAAGGGTTCTGCCCAGCGTGCGATGGCAAGCAGTTGTTCGTCTTCGCCCGCCTTGCCGATCAACTGCACGCCGATGGGAAGGGCGTTGCGCGCGCTGGCGCCGGGCAATGTGACGGAGGGCACGCCGAGCAGGGTCCAGATGCGGCTGAACAGCGGGTCACCGGTGGCGTGCAGGCCCAGCGGCGCGGGGCCGGTGGCGCTGGGCGCCAGCAACGCGTCCCAGCCCTGCATCCATTGCGCGAATTCGGCACGGGCCAAAACCGCGAGTCTTTGAGTCTCGACATACTGTGCGCGGCTGATGGCCAATCCGTCATCGATCAACTGGCGCAACTGCGCACTCAGTTGCGCATGGTGGCGGTCGTATTCGAAAGCCAGGCTCTGTGCCGCCTCGTAGGCCATGATGGTCTTGTGGTGCGCGGCCAACTGGTCGAAATGCGCGGGCAGCGTCACGTCGGCAAGCGTGGCGCCGGCGGCAGCCAATGCCTGCGCTGCCGACGCGATGGCCTGTTGGCAGTCGGCGTCGGCGTTGTCCCACCACGGCGTGTGGCAGACGCCGATACGTGGCTTGCCAGCCCAGATGCCGCTCTCCGCAGAGCGATGCTCACCCAGCAAAGCCCAGCGCAGCCATTGCGCGTCCACCACCTGGCGCGTGAGGGTACCGAGCGAGTCGAATGACGGCGCGAACGGCTTGATGCCAGCGAGGTTGAAGCCGCCATGGCTGGCTTTGTAGCCCACCACACCGCAGTACGACGCGGGCCGGGTGACCGATGCCGCGGTCTGTGTGCCGAAGCCTGCCGGTACCATGCCGTCGGCCACGGCGGCGGCCGAGCCGCTGGAGGAGCCGCCGGGCGTGTGTTGCAAGTTGCGTGGATTGGCGGTCGGTCCGGGCGCGAAATAGGCCAACTCGGTCGACACGGTCTTGCCCAGGATCACCGCGCCGGCGCGGCGCGCCAGCGCCACGCAGGATGCGTCCCAGTTCGGTTGTTTGCCGCGGTAGATCGGAGAGCCGTAAGCCGTAGGCATGTCCACCGTGTCGATGATGTCCTTGACGGCGATCGGCACACCATGCAAGGGGCCGTCGGGGGGCTGCCGATCGCGCTGCCGGGCAGAGGCCAGCGCGGCGGACGGATCGAGCCAGGTCCATGCGTGCACTTGATGCTCACGCCGGGCGATCCGTTCCAGGCAGGCCTCCACCAGATCGACAGAGCGCAGCTTTCCGGTGCGTATGGCTTCGGCCATGTCGAACAAACCCAGGTCGGCCGGGTCGCGACTCATGAAATTACCTGTGCAGCGCATGCCGCTGCGTGCGCTTGGTGGAGCCGGCGCAATGCGGCGTTCATGGGTGCAGTCCTGCGCAAGCCCGCGCAAACAGCTCTGCCGGCGCGCGGTAAAAGCCGCCGCCCAAGCGGCCCTGCAAACCGGCCTTGTCGAGCACGCCGAGGCTGATCACCGGCGACGTCGCCGCGTCCATGACGCTTGCGGCGCGCACGACCAACCGCGCTTGTGTGCGCGCGAACCCGGCGTGCCGCGCGCTCAGCAACCTGCGCGGCGACTGCGCGGTTTCGGGCCAGATCGACGCAAATACAGCGGGCGCCAGCGCGCCGTTGCCGAGTGTGGTCATGGCGCCCAGGCCCAACAGGTCCACGATGGCGCTGTCGCCGATGGCGCCCAGGCTGGCCTGCATGATCTGTTCCGTGGCTCCAGGTATGACAGGAGCGTCGGCAGCAGTCGTGAACCAGTGCCCGGGTCTGCCCGCAAGCTGGATGCCGAAGTCCTCCCCGTTGCCGGCGGCGGCTGTCACCACGCTGGAATGCGCGCTGCCGGCGGCGCTGGACAACATGCAACGCGACGCCGCCATCCAGAGGTTGAGGAAGAAGCCCGGGCTGCGTTCCAGAAATGCGCCGCACGCCTGCACGGAGTCGCCGCGCAAACGCTGGGCCAGCAGCCGCGCTAAGGCCGCTGTGGAAGCGACAGTTTTCCCGTGGCAGTCGTCGCCGCCGGCCAGGCCCTGGTCGGCCAGGGGTATCAAGGGGATTGCAGCGTCTGCCAATGCGGTGCCATATGCCGGTGCGAATTCGCGGTCTAGCCAGCGCAGCTGCGCCAGCACCGCGTCGTCGAACATACCCACGCGCATGACATGTGCCGCGCCGCCGTTCAGCGGACTGCAGGCCCAGCGCCGCGGGACCGCTGCATCACGCACCACCTGCACCCACATCGAGGGCGACAACACGTCGGCCAGGGGCAACACGCAGCCAAGGTCCTGCGCCGGGCGCAGGTCGATGGCGCCGCTGCGCAGCATGTCGCGGGCCTTGTCGGCGGTGTCGGCCCAGCCCTCCAGCAAGATAGCCACCATCGCCGAATGCAGCACCGGTAGGCAGGGTGCGCAGGGGTCGCGTAACGGTGGGCCCGCATGCAGCAGTTCGTGGCGGCCAAGGAGCAGGCGATCCGCCGCACGCTCCAGTGCGAACACCTCGGGCACAACCGCGAGGATGCGGTCTATCGCCAGCTTGTCCGCCGTGGTGGGCTGGGCCGCTTCCATCACGAGTGCACCCCCGTGCCACGCGTTGCCGAAGCGGGCCCCGAGATTGGTTTCGGGTCGCTCATGCCGCAGGCGTGACCCATGTTTCGCAAAAGGCCAGGAAGGAGGTTTTCATGCGTCGGCCCAGGAAGTCGCGTTCGATGATCTTGCCGGGCAGGGCCGCGCCGTTGATACGGATGGAGCCCGTCTGCGCTTCGACGAAGACGCTGAGCATGCGGTGCGCGCCGGTGGCCGACTGCGCGGGCGGCACGTCGGCCGCGAAGGGCGCCGACAAGCCTTCCCAACGCATCGAGGCGGACACGCCGGCAGCCTCCAGCGTTTCCTCGTGGAAGGTCTTGCCGTCGCCGCTGGTACGGGCCGATATGGCGGCCACAAAGGGCATCGCCTGCAATCCAGCCATGCCGCGGAATGACGCGAAGCGCGCGACGAAATCGCTTACCAGCCAGCGCAGCAGCGGCTGGTTGGTGCTGATGCACAGGTTCTGGCTGGCCGGCCAGCCGGACGCCGCGCGCGGCGCACCCAGCACTACGATGCCGCTGCCCGATCCGTGCGGTGAGGTAACGACGCGGAAGTAGACCGCCAGCGACTGCCATTCGCCCTTGTCGTCCTGCAGGTAGATGCCGGGGTTGTCGCCGGACCAGACGACGCTGCCGGGAATCAGGGGGGATGTCATGGATTTGCTTTCTACGGGTGAATGTTCACAGGCGCGGGAATGGATGGGGCATGTCGCCCAGGCCTATCCACACGCTCTTGAGTTGCAGGAATTCGCGCATGGCTTCGATGCCGTTTTCGCGTCCCCAGCCACTGTCTTTGAAGCCGCCGCAGGGCGATTGCGGCGCCACGCCACGGTAAGTATTCACATAGACGGTGCCGGCCTGCAAGCGGCGTGTCATGCGCATGACGCGGCCGATATCGCGTGTCCAGACACCGGCCGCCAGGCCGAGCTCGTGGTCATTGGCCAGTTGCACCGCGTGGTTCTCGTCGCGAAAACGCATCACGGCCAGCACCGGGCCAAAAATTTCCTGGCGTGCGATTTGCATGGACGGTTCGACGTCCACGAACACCGTGGGTGCGAAATACCATCCACCATCCGTCCCTTGGAGCGGCACACCGCCCGCCACGCAACGCGCGCCCTCGGCGCGTGCGGTCGCTACGTCCTGACACACGCGTTCGAACTGGGGCTGGTTGGCGATCGGGCCGATCTGGGTCGCTGCGTCGCGCGGGTCGCCGGCCTTGAGCCCGGCTATCGCGACCAGCAGCTTGTCGAGCAAGGCATCGTGCAGGCTGTCCTGCACCAGCAGCCGCGAGCCGGCTACGCAACTTTGCCCGTTGGATACGAAAATGCCTGCGACGATACCGCGTACTGCCTGTTCCATGTCGGCGTCGTCGAACACGATCTGCGCTGATTTGCCGCCCAGCTCCAGCGTGACGCGTTTGAGCAGGCCCGCGGCGCGGGTGGCGATGCGTTTGCCGACGGCGCCCGAGCCGGTGAAGGTGATACGGGCCACATGCGGATCCGCCACCAGCGGGTCGCCGACCTCGTCGCCGAATCCGGTCACCACGTTCAGTACACCGTCGGGCAGGCCGCTGCTCTGAAAGGTCTGCATCAGCTCCAGTGTGGAAGCCGAGGCATGTTCCGAGGGCTTGATGACCACGGTGTTGCCGGCCGCCAGCGCGGGTGCGATCTTCCAGGTCAGCAGAGCGAGCGGCGAGTTCCAGGCCGTGATGGCGGCTACCACGCCATAGGGTTCCCAAACCGTGTAGTTGAAGGTATTGACCCGGTCGATGGGAATCACGCGGCCCTCGAACTTGTCGGCCAGGCCCGCGAAGTAATAGAAGTACTCGGGCAGGTCGGTGAACTGCGCGCGCACTTCGCTGAGCCGCTTGCCGTTGTCGCGGCATTCGAACCCGGCCAGGCGTTCCACGTCGGCGGCGAGTGCGTCCCCCAGTCGGCGCAGCCAGCGCCCACGTTCGGTCGCGCGCATGGCGGACCAGGGGCCGTTGAAGGCGGCATCGTGCGCGGCCTGGGTTGCCAGCGCCACGTCGCTCCCGTCGCAGCGCGGCAGACGCGCCCAGACGCGGCCGGTGGATGGGTCGAACGAATCGAACAATCGGCCGCCTGCGGCGTCGCACCAGCGCCCATTGATGAAAGTCTGGTAACGCAGCGTGCCGTCAGGTTCGGTGGAATGCGCGTTCATGCTTCGTTGTGTGGAACTGGTATAGCGCGCAGCGCCGAGCGGAATGAATCACGCGCGGCTGCGCTGTGGATGTGTTCGTATTGCTGCGGATACGCCGAGGGGCTGGGCAACACGCGCAGGTCCACCACCGACGGCCCGCTGAACGCCCTAGGTTGCTCCAGCCATTGATCCAGTGATGCGGTGTCCGAGAAAGTCTGCGCCGACCTGATACCTGCGGCCTGCGCGATACCGGCAAAGTCGATCGGCGTGGCGACGGGCAGCGGCATTTTCTGGTTGGCTTCGTAGCTGCCGTTCTGGAACACGAAGTGCGTCAGGTTGCGCGGATTCGCGCCTGCCAGCGTCACCAGGCAAGCCAGGTTCATGAGCAGGCTGCCGTCGCCATCGAACACCCACACCTCCTGGTCGGGTCGGCCCAGCGCAAGCCCGAGCCCATGGGAGCCGGCCTGGCCCATGGCGCCCACACAGACATAGTTCAGCGCATTCGGGCGTATCGCCAGCCACTCGAAGCAGCTGGTGTAGACGCTCACCACGATCTGCCCGGTGTAGCGACGCGACAACACGCGCAAAAAATCGTCGCGGGCTTCTTTTTGTTTCATACAGGGTTTCTCCCCAGCAGCAGCACCACCGGTGCACTCTGCCGGTAGGCGTCGTGGATGGCCAACATGCCGGCCTCTATGTCGGCGTCGGAGTTCAGCACGCAATACCGGATGCCCATCACGTCGAGTATGGGTGTTATCACGCGCACGCCGAAGCTGCGCGAATCTGCTGGTGCGACATCGGCCTCCTTGCCCAGCAAGCCGACCATCATGCATACCGGGTTGCGGTAATCGACGCCGATGGCGCGCAGGGCATTGAGCGAGTCCATCAGCCCGGTCTGCTGCATCAGCAACACCGCGCGCCGGTCGCAGAAAGACAACGACGCGCAGATCGAAACACCTTCGTCCTCCTTGCACACACGCACCAGGCGCAGCGCGGGATCTTCGGAAATCGGTTTGAGCAGACCGGCGCTGGTGCAGATGTCGGGCACCGAGATGATGAACTCGACGCCGGTGCGTTTTAGCGCATCGATGATGGCCTGCCCCGACAGGTCTGATGAGGCGGTGTTGGTGACCACGCTTCAGGCGACGCTCTTGAATTCGAACATCTTGCCGTGCTCCGGATTGACCGCGCTCGGGTCCGCTGTGTTGAGCGGTGCCAGCCGCTGGGTAATGGCTTCACGCCGCTGTGCGTCGGGCAACTGTTGCGTTTCCAGATAAACCGCGGCCAACGCGCGGCAGGCCTCCACGATCAGCTGGCGGTCGTCGCCACCATTGGGCGGGATGCGCAGAATCGTGTCGCCGCCCGTAGTCGGGACGGGTTGGCCATCGAGCGGTTCCGGACGTTGCGGCTCGATGCCTTTGGCCAGGTTTTCGATCTCCATCTTCAGCTTGCGGCGCAGCATCGCCACACCGCGGTCGGTGGTGGCGAGATGTTCACGGGCGTGGCTGCTTATGGGCCCCAGGCTGCACCAGGCGTCCCAGTCACCCGGCGAGTCCTGGCGTGCTTCGTAAGGCAGTTCGTCGCTCTGCCCGTAGAAGTCGGTCTTGCCGACGCCGTTGTCCTGCGGCCGGCCCTGGCGCAACGGATCGTCGCGGTCGTTGAAATGGCGATAGGCGATCACCAGCGTGTGGGTGTCGTCGACCGGCGTGATCCAGCGCGTCAGGCCGGCGCGGCCGAAATAGCGCACCTTGCTGACGTTCTCGAAGATAGCGCCGTTTTGCGAAAAGTTCGGCAGCAGGTGGTCGTGCATGCGGATCCAGACGAAGTCGCCCACGCGCCGCGCATTGGTGTAGAAAAAGCCGTGCGGCGTCTCGTGGTATTCGACGATCGGCAGGCTCTCGAATACCTCGCTGAACTGGGGGCCCGACACACGGGTATGCAGGAACGCCACATGGAACGGATCCATCGAGTTCTCGCTCACCTGCTGCCAGTTGCAGGGCGACCGGATCAGATAGGGCTGCATGCGGTTGTCCGGCATGACCATGGCGTCCATCAGCGGGAACGCGGGGCGCAGTTCGGGCGGGCCCATATAGGTGAATATCACGCCCTCGTATTCGATCACCGGGTAGGCTCCTTGGCAGAAGCGGTCCTTGTGCGGGCTGTCGACCGGCTCGCCCGGCGTTTCGAGAATGGCGCCGTCATTGCTGAACAACCAGCCGTGGTAACAGCAGCGTATGCCGTGCTCGGCGATGATGCCGAATTCGAGCGAGGCGCCGCGGTGCGCGCAATGCTTGTGCACCAGTCCCAGCGCACCCGAGAGATCGCGGTACAGCACCAGGTCCTCGCCCAGAATGCGTACCACCAGCGGGCGCGTTTCGAGCTGGGACGACAGCAGGAACGGGTGCCAGAAGCGGCGCATGTATTCGCCACACGGCGTCCCCGGACCGACCCTGGCCGTGATGTCCTCGATCGGCCGGTCCTTGGGCTGGTAATAACCGCCGAACTTGACGGGGTGCCGCGTTTCTTTCGCTTGCGCCATGGGATTCCCTGTCTGATGGATGTACCGGATATGCCGCGCGATGCGGGCACGAATTCAGTATGGCACGCTCACCACCGTAAACGCACGGCCGGGGATGTGGACAAAGCCTTATTAAGAAATGCAGCGTCGGCCCATTAGCGGGGCTGATGCACTCGCGCGTCCGAGCCGTCCTATGGGACGCGGGGCTTAAACCGGATGCAGGGTTTCGTGGTTCGCGACCCATATCTGGGAATGGATCGCGGGCAGCAACTGTTTGCGCAATTCCCCCTCCACCAGGCCGCTCAGCACCTCGCAGGACAGGCCCGCCAGCCGCAAGGCCAGTTCGTCGAACTCGCCGCGCCGCGACACCATGAACAATTGACGGTAGAAGGTTTCGCCCGGAAACGGAACGACGCGAAAGGTGCCCGAGTATTCCCGTGCGCGCAGCAGCGAGATCGGCGTGGTGATGCTCCAGCCTATGCCCGCCACAACGGCCGCGATCAATTTTTCAGTGGAGTCCACCGACACCCTGCGGGTCGGACGCAGGTTAAGGCGGTGGCAATGCGCGTCTATCAGGGACCCCATGAACGACGACGCCTCGTAACGAATCATCGGGCAGGTGCGCGACAGCAGTGGCAGATTGGGAACAAGGGTGTCCAAGGGGAGGTCGGCTGGCAGCAGCAGAACGAAGGGCTCGCGCAGCAGTTCGTAACGCGTCAGATTGGCCTCTTCGCTGAAGGCATCGTTGGCGACGACGATGTCAGCGCGTTTTTCGAGCACGGCCTTGCCCAGGCGAGGCGTGAGTTCGGACCAGAGCGTGAGGTTGAGCGCCTCGGACAACATGCTGCGGATCAGTGCCGGGCCGACTGCGGTGGCGAAGGAGTCGACCAGGCCGATGCGCAACTGGCTGATACGCGTCTTGCTTTGTTCGCGCACCATGGACGCCATCTTGTGAATGTCTTCCACCAGTTGTGCGGCATGGCTGCGCAGCAAATCCCCGGCCGGTGTGAACGTGACGTTCCGCGATGCGCGGTTGATCAGCGGCACGCCGAGCTCGGTCTCAAGTTGGCGCACCGCCTGCGAGACGGCGGACTGGGTCTTGTCGAGGCGCTTGGCGGCATTGGTGAAGCTGCCAGCTTCCCCCACCGCCAGAAACGCTTCAATGTTGCGGAGATTCATGGCTCGATATTGCCCTAGTAGTTCGTTCCATTAAAACGAATGGCACTTACTTTGGCCCGACCTCGTCGAAGTCACGGGCGTAAGCATTTGAATTTGAAGACAAAAGGAGGTGGCTGACCCAGGGATTGATAGGATGGTTGTTACGACGCACCCAAACCATCTTTCCAAGATTGCCAGCCACCATGGATCGTAATGCCCGCAGTGCTTTGCATCAACGTGGAAATCAAATCGGACGCCGGGCGCGGGCGACAGATGCGGTGGAGTTCTTCAACGTGGTGACGAGTCCGGCGTTGCTGGAGACGACCGAAGCGCTGCTGCCCGAGCACCGCGAGCGCTTGTATCCGCCCACGGTTGCGCAGTCCATGTTCATGCACCAAGCTCTGGAGGCCGACGGCTCGTGCCAGAAGGAGGTCAACGGCTGGGCAGCACAGCGCGCGGGCGATGGCCTCTCGCCATGCAGCGTTCGTACCGGTGGGTAATGCCGCGCGCGCCAGCGCGTGCCACTGGAAATGTTCAGTACGCTCACGCGCGAAACAGACCGCCAGTTCAGCCACAAGGCGCTGGCACCGTGGCTGTGGCGCGGTCGTGCAGTGAAGCTGGCGGACGGCACCGCGATATCGATGCCCGATACCGAAGAGAACCAGGCGGCTTTTCCGCAGCCCAGCTCTCAGGCGCCCGGTGTTGGATTTCCGCTGGCCCGACTGGTCATGGTGATCTGCCTGGCCACCGGCGCGGCGCTCGATATGGCAGTCGGGCCACACAGTGGCCGTGGCCAGTCGCTGGGCACGCGCGATCATCTCGTGTGCTGGCCCAAGCCCGCGGCGCGCCCACAGTGGATGACGCCCGAGCAGCACGCGGGCTTGCCCAATGAACTGGGGGTTTGTGAAGTCAGCGTCGCCCACCGGGTGCTGGTCACCACGCTGGTAGATCATCGGCAAGTGGGCAAGGACGATCTGTCGGTGCCTTACGCGCGTCGCTGGAACGTC
The DNA here is from genome assembly GCA_031367285.1 of Betaproteobacteria bacterium. Taxonomy (GTDB): domain Bacteria; phylum Pseudomonadota; class Gammaproteobacteria; order Burkholderiales; family Burkholderiaceae_C; genus CAISIP01. Next base: position 33,980 of record JANLPN010000597.1, read on the forward strand.
GAACTCGACCTGCGCAACCTCAAGACCACCGCCGGCATGGACGTGTTGAACTGCCGGACGCCGCAGATGAACGAGAAACAGCTGTGGGTCCATCTGCTGGCCTACAACGTGATCCGACTGCTCATGGCGTAGGCCGCCAGCAATGCCGGAGTAGACGCTCGTCGGCAATGCTCCAGATGAAGTCTGCAACCCATTTGAGGCGGCTTTGGTCCATGCGACCCTGATTGGTATTGTTGGTTTTCATATTGTCTGGGCGGGTTCGATATTCAGCTGTGAACGGAGTCTGACATGTCATCGGCGAGCCCGAGCGCCATTCTGATTTCATCCATGCGTTGTTGCACCTGCGGAATTGGTGGGGCTCGAGCGGCACCTCATCGTGTCATCCCGAGTCCTCTTGCTTGGGAACCGGAGGAAACCTCGCCACGGCTTTTTACTTCAACGGCCATTTTTTCAAGGACTGCTTGGCACCTCGTGGCGCTGTCAACCAGCGCGACTTGCCGTTCTGACAGCCATCCGCCGGCTGGCATCCATGCCGGTCACAACGCGAATTCGACTCTCACCACGGATCGTTCATCCAACCATCAACAAAACCACGTTCTTAAAGCCATATATGCGCGGATTCAAGGAGCCACTAATATGGGGGGATGATGAACGGAATGAGGCGCCCCTTTTCGGCCGATTACGTGGCCCACCTTGACGCCCAGGCCCGCACGTGACGCAAGGGGCGGGCGTCTGCGCGCCGCGCGGGGCGCGACGTTGGTTGCCGTGGGTCGGCGGGCTGCTCGGGCTGCTGGCGCTGGCCTGGGTGCTGCGCAGCTTTGACTTCAACCGCTTTCGCAGCATCCTGACAGGCGCGGACCTGCGCTGGCTGGTACTGGTGCCATTGTCCATCCTGGCCGAGCAACTGGTGCGGGCATGGAAGTGGCGCCAGCTGCTGCACCCCCTGCGTCCGGTCGGCGTGCTTCGCCTGTTCGGCACCATCATGGCCGGCTATCTGCTGGCGGCCCTCATCCCGCTTGGATTCGGAACGATCGCCCGATCCTGGCTGGTTGCGCGTCGCGAGGAGTTGAAGCTCGCAAGCGTCCTGGCGACGGTCGCGCTCGATCGGCTGACTGATGGGATCGTGTTCGCCTTCCTGGTGCCGCTCGCGTTGTTCTCCGTCGTTTTCGACGACCCCACCGGGGGTATTCGCAAGGGGTTGGTCTGGGGCGGCGCCGGCAGCTTCGCGTTGTTCGCCGCGGTACTGCTCGCCTTGCTGGCGTACCGTCGTGGTGCGCTGGGCCCCAACCGCCCGAGCGTGGCGCTACTACGCCGGCTCCCGCAGCGCTTCGTACCGGTGGTCCAGCGCGTTGCGGCAGCCTTTGCCGAGGGGATCGCGTGGCCAGGCGAAGTCTGGCGCGGGGTGGGCGTCGTACTCGCAAGCGTAGCGATCAAGCTGCTCGCAGCCACCCATCTGCTGTGGGCGGGGCTGTCGATCGGTGTTGTCCTCGAACCGGCGCAGTACCTGTTCCTGGTTGTGTTTCTCGGCTTCCTGATGATCCTGGGCCACTTCCTTCGCTTTATCGGGAGCTTTGTAGTTGGCGGGGTGTTTGCACTGGGCTTGTTCGGCGTCGCTCCCGAGCCGGCGCTTGCGATGGTGCTGGTTGTCGAGATGGCGAACATTCTGAGCATTGCCGGCGTTGGCGCGATCTCGCTGTGGGCCCAGGGCGTAGCGCTGCGCGACCTGCGCGCAGCAAAGGCGCAAGACGGTGAACG
>JANLPN010000034.1:0-8158 GCA_031367285.1 Betaproteobacteria bacterium
GTGATGGCCAGGATGCCTTCGCCATGGAAGGTGTCCCCGGCGCCCAGGCGCAGCGACTCGATCTCGGTGCTGAATGAAACTTCCACGCCTTGTCTCCTTGGGTTCTTGTGCGGCCTAGTACTCAGACCGAGAAGTATCGAAACATGAAAGCGCGCCTTCGCACCCATGCCGTCGTTGCAAATCCTCCCCATAGCTATGGCTATGTCTGCGGTTTGCGCCTCGGCCTGAGCGCGAACGCATCACTTTCATTTTGTTCCGATACTTCTCGGTCTGAGTACTAGTTTCACGGGCATCGACCCATTAGTCAATAAAACGCCGGCATCGAGCGGCCTCCTGCAAAATCCTGATCGCAGAGCGTGGGTGGCAATACAGCGCCAAATCAATTGTCATGGCAATCTTGAAGAAAAATTCCTAAAATGGCGAAGTATGAACAATTTCAACTCTTTGCCATGAATTCCACGTCCAGCCTGTCGAGTGGCAGAACCGTAATCCCGGCCGCAGTTCGCGAGCAATTCGGCATCAAGGACGGCGACCAGCTAATCTGGTCGGTTCGTGGCGATGAACTGGTTGTTACCACCCGTCGTGCACAGCTGCGAAGGGCCCAGGAAATGGTCAGGAAGTACATCCCCGCAGGCGTTTCGCTGGTGGACGAGTTGCTGGCTGATCGCAAGGCAGAGCAGGCCAAAGATGGCGTGCGTTGATGCTGCTGGACGCGTCAGCCGTTTTGGCTTACCTCCATCGGGAGCCAGGCTGGCAGATAGTCGAGCCCTGGTTGCTGGCCCAGCAGGCACGATTGAGCCCGGTCAATCTGGCCGAGGTAATCGGCAAGCTGTGTGACAACGGCATGGACGGGGACGGCGCGGTCGCCGCTGTCAACGCGTTGAGCCTGCAAGTGGTGGCCTTTGGTGCCAATGAAGGCGTGTTGGCGGGGCGCCTGCGAGCCGATACCCGGCGCGCGGGTCTGTCGCTGGGAGACCGCGCCTGCCTTGCAACCGCCAGAGTACTGGGTATGCCCGTCTTGACCGGCGACCGGCCCTGGCTCGCGTTGGCGCAGCCACTGGGCCTGGATATTCGCTGCATACGGCCCGGTACCCACTGACCGCAGGGGCGGTTAGCGGGCTATAGGACTGCTGCGGCTAGTGCGGAGTGCGGCCGTCATGCCGCACCACCACGGGCTGTGCCGTGGCGCCCGGGTACGCTGCCAGCAAGGCATTGACGCGCTCTATCGCGGTCAGAATCTCGCGATGGTCCCGTTGCGCCGCGTGTTCGAGCCGGCTGTTGGCCGCGGATTCGCGTGCTGATGCCAGGGCGGCCTGCGACTCCAGGTAGGCCCGCAGCTCGACAAAACGCGAAGCCTCCGCCTTGTCCGCCAGAACCCGCTGCGCGTCCAGGGCTTTGGAGTTGCGGTGGGCCGCAAGCTGGTAGTGTGTATCAAGGTAAGCCGAGCCAAGCAGAAAGCCGACCCAGGACAAGGCAAGCAGGGCCAGCAGTACCAGCCCCAGTGGGGCCTCGCCGACGCCTGCGCCCCAACTCAGCTGCGCAGGGCGCACAAACTCGCTCCAGTTCAGGGTTGCAAAACCGGCCAGCAGCAAGATGGCAACAAGCAACAGGGTCAATCGGGTACGCATGGGAATGTCCTCCGGGTGTGTTCCGCCATTCTGGGCAGTAAGCCGGAATTGCCTTGTCAGCCGGAATGCCGTGTGTGTGTACGCTGGGGCCGCAAGGTGGGACTTGGTGCTGCCACCGGGGACGGAACCAGCCTGGTCACGGAGCCAAGCCCTCGATGCTCACCAGCCGGGCCGAACTGCATTCGTCCCGAATCGCCTTGAGCCCCTGGTACACCGGCCCGTTGTAAAAAGACTCCCAGGCCGCGACCGAAGGAAACTCCAGAATCACGATGCGCCGCGGCGACCAGTCGCCCTCCCACACCTTATGGGCGCCACCCCGGGCGAGGTAACGGGCTCCAGCCGCTTCAAGCGCCGGCTTTACCTGGCGCATAAAGTCCTGGTACCGCTCCGCGTTCCGGATTTCCACATCGAAGATTACATAGGCGGCCATTGTTTGTTCCTTGGTTTTACGTCTTTCGATGGGTGCCTGGATCGGGCGTCATTTGCGAGCGACCAGAACGACGATGCGTCCACCGGGTAAGACAGAGGGTCGCGCGTGACCATGCCCACACTGGCCGCGAACAACATGGCGGTGTCGGCCACGGTGCGGTCCTTGGGCCCCAGCACGGAAATCACCGACAGTGCATCGCCCCGCATGACCTGGGGTTCGGCAGTACGCGCGGCTTCGCGTGCACGCGTGAAGTCGGTGGCGCAGACCACGTTCACGGCGGGGTTGACCTGCTCGATAGGCGCAATACAGGTTTCGAGCAACTCCAGCGGGGAGATCTGCCGGGCACCGATCAGGCGGCGCAGTTCGACGGCGGAGGTTTCACATAAATCGGAGTCCATGGATCCATTCTCGCGCAGGCTGGTCGGCGGTACCGCGTTCGCCCTTGCGCTAGATCAACCTGCATCGCGACCGGGACTTGTACATTGGTTTGCCGTCTTTTTGCAGCACCACGACCTACCGTAGCGGTGCCGTTGCCGACGTCCGGGCTAATCCAACCAACCACAGGATACCGCCGTGAGAACCATCCGTTCAGTTCTGGTGCATGTTGACGCTACGCCTTCGAGCGCCGCGAGGTTCGAATTTGCACGCGCCTTTGCGCTGCGGCGCCAAGCCGCCATGTCCGCCATGTTTGTCGCCTGGCCGTCACAACCGCCGATACACCGGGTCGTTACGGGTCGTCGGGCCGCGCCACCGCGGTTGAAGCGGGCCGCCGCGGACTACACCACATCAATGTTCGACAACAAGCTTGCCGAGAGCGACCCCCCGATTCGATGGCTGGAAAGCAGCGACGCCGACACGGTCGAAGCGTTCTGTCGGCAAGCCTTGTATGTGGACCTGCTGGTGCTTGGGCAGCACGATCCGTCCACCCTCTTACCCGGCAACCCACGCACTGGATTCCTTGAGTCGGTCCTGATCGCCACCGACAAGCCGGCGCTGATCCTGCCCTATGAAGGCGGGTTCGAAACCGCTGGCCGCAACGTGGTGATCGGTTGGAACGCGACGCCCGAGGCCGCACGCGCCTTCACCGCGGCCCTGCCCTGGCTGCGCAACGCGCGCCACGTCCACGTGCTGGAGGCGGTCGACGAATCGGAGCAACGCCACGTCGGCGACCTCGACATCGCGCAATACCTGCGGTCCCACGGCATCGCGGCGACGCCGCATCGGCATCACTCGCCGTTGACAGACGCCGGCGAGGTCTTGTTGTCACTCGCGAGTGAAGTTGGCGCCGATCTGCTGGTGATGGCCTGCTGCCGCCACAGCCGGTTGCGCGAGCTCATGCTCGGCGGTGCTTCGCGGGGCGTGTTGCGGACCATGACGCTACCGGTGTTAATGGCCCACTGAGCGCCACCCAGAGTATCGAAACATCCGGAGCCGAACCATGCCTTTGCCCATTTCACTTCAGACCGTGCACCAACTGCTGGAGCAACGTGAAGGACAGCTCCGACAGGAAGTCTCCACTGTGCAAGCCCGGGGCAACGACGACCCGAACGACGTGACCGACCGCAAGGACGAAGCGAATGATCGCCTGCTGGCGGCAGTCGGCAACGCCGAGGTCGAACGCGATCTTGAAGAGCTGCGTGCGATCACTCTTGCCCGCCAACGGATCGCCGACGGCAGCTACGGCCGGTGCGCCGACTGCGGCCTCGAAATTGATCCGCGCCGTCTGCTCGCGCAGCCCACAGCCACCCGCTGCACCCGCTGCCAGGCCGAAGCGGAGCGGCATCCGCAGGCAACCCTTCGTGGCTGACCAACAACGAAAGTTTGACGCTCAACGCCAGACCGCGGGGCGCTGCCTAAACTTGAACACGTCAGTGAAAGGAAACCCGATGCCAAGCTCTCGCCCGAGCACCGGCGATGACGTCGTACCCCGTGCGGAGTCGTGCAAATGAACCCAGTCGTCAAGACTCGCAGTGGCCAGGTGCTTGGCAGCTTTTCCAATGGTGTGTATTCCTTCAAGGGCGTCCCATACGCTGCGCCACCCTTTGGCAACCGGCGGTTCCGGCCGCCACAGCCGGTCGAAGCATGGAGCGGCGACGACCTCCCGGTCGAAAGGGCTCTGGAGGCAGACGCACATGCGAAAGGCGCCTCGGCAACAATCGCGTACGAGTTCGCGTGGCCCTCAAGGCAGTTCAACGGGCTGCTCGGAGCATGCCATGGGCATGAAATCGGCTTGTCTTCGACTCCCGCTGCCAGAGCTCGCGACCGCTGGCATCGGCGCTACCTGATTGCGCGTTCGGAACTCGAACATGAGATCGCCGGGCTGATGGGCGGGCGCGCCACCGTGTCCGCCGGCGTTCAGGCGACAAGCGTTGCGGCTTTTTCATCGTTCCATGATCTATATCAAGCCCTGCTGCCCACAAGCGCTTAGATTGAGGCGTGGCTCGGCGCTTGGCCCCTGGTGACCGCTGCGAGACACGCCCACGCAACCCGAGTGAAAAGAAGGTCATCGTGAAATCAGATGTCGAATTGAAGAAAGACGTTACGGCCGAACTGGCCTGGGATCCGGCGGTCAAGTCCACCGCCATCGGCGTGGCGGTGAAGGACGGCGTGGTGACGCTGAGCGGCCACCTGGAGACCTTCGCCGACAAACACGCCGCCGAGCGCGCGCTGCGGCGCGTGGCCGGCGTGAAGGCGATTGCGCTCGAACTCGACGTGAAGCTCTCGTCCGACCACCGTCGAAGCGATACCGACATCGCCGCGGGTGCCGGCGAGGCGCTGAAGTGGAACACGCTGGTGCCGCGGGAGTCGATCCGGCTGGCGGTCGACCATGGCTGGGTCACGCTGCGGGGCGACGTCGAGTGGGACTACCAGCGGCGCGGCGTCGAAAAGGCGATTCGACCCATGATGGGCGTGGTAGGCATCAGCAACGAGATTACGTTGCGTGCGGGCCCCAAAGGCACCGACCTGTCACACAAGATCGAGCAGGCACTGACGCGCCAGGCGACACGCGAGGCGAGGCACATTCAGGTTGATGTTGACGGCGCGACGGTCAAGTTGAGCGGTACGGTGCATTCGTGGCAGGAGCGCAATGCAGCGCAAGGCGTGGCGTGGTCGGCCCCCGGCGTGATCACGGTCATCAACGATCTGCTCGTGGGTTGAAAACCCAAGATGCCGTTTACTTGTTTGGCTGCCCAAAGTCATCAGCAGAGCAGACGTCTCAAACTCATGTAAGGAGAATAATCGATGTTCAAGCATATTCTTGTGGCCACGGACGGCTCGCAGCTCTCGGAAAAAGCGGGGGTCGGTGCCGTGCTGTTGGCCAAGTCGATGTCAGCGAGGTTGACCGCTATCACGGTATCGACCCCCTTTCATGTATTCGCGACTGACGCGGTAATGCTCACCGATACCGAGGAAGTCTATAAAGAACAGTGCAAGACGCAGGCGGAAAAGTACTTGCGCGTCATCAAGACCGCGGCGGAGTCGTCGGGCCTGAGCCTCGAAGAGATACATGTATTTAACGATCATCCGTACGCCGCGATCATCGATACCGCGAACCACAAAGGTTGCGACGTCATCTGCATGGCTTCGCACGGGCGCCGGGGCATAAGCGCGCTGGTATTGGGCAGCGAGACCATGAAGGTACTCACCCACTCCAAAATTCCGGTTGTGGTGTGGCGTTAAACCGCTGCCGCAGCCCGTGTACCCTCAATGCGGCGTGCGGCCGTCCGAGCCCTGCACCGATCGCTCCATCGAGCCGTCGGGATGCATGGCCAACATGGCGCTTATGCGGTCTATGGCCGCCACCAGTTCGTGGTGGTCGCGTTGCAGCTGGGCCGCACCCGACCGGCCGAACCCTGCGCACTTGGCATGTGGCCGAGCGAGACTACAGGCGCGACGCGGTAAGACTCCATACGATAACCGCGAGCTGGACGATATTGATCGCGATCGCAGTGATGTGAGTTCTGCGGAACCCTGGAATCGCGTCCATATAGTTGGACTGGATCTGGGCTCCGAGCGCGTCCATCTTGGGAATGACCTTCTTGCGCAGGACGACGGCAAGCAACGCGAGCACGGCAGCGCCCGTTGCGAGCACTGGGCGACCCGCAACCGCATAACTGATCGACGTTGCGCCAGCCGTGAAAACTGCCGCGACGTAGTAGTTGTTGAAGAAGCCACGCACAAAGCGGGCGTCGAGCGGTGTGTCGTGCTTCAGGACGAGCAGGGGAATAGAGCCCAGGATGAAGTAGGCAGTCGTGACGAGCAATGCCACGGTAAAGAACAGGGCGACGATCATCGCTGCGGACATCCCGTTTCTCCTTGTAGATGTTGACCCTTGGATGTGCGGTTTCAAGAGTGCGTATTCTGCGGCCTGCTTGATGTAGCCTGGCGCCTGGTCTGGCGATTATCGTGTCCCCGCAGCGTGATCATTGACAATTGCGGCGCATGACCACCGCATCCAGCAAGCGCCTGTTCGCCAACCGCAATTTCCGCTTGTACACGGCCGCTTCGGTCACCTCCTGGCTGAGCTTTTTCGTGCAGACGCTGGCGGTGAGCTGGCTGGCCTGGGACCTGACGCATTCTCCGGGCTGGCTGGGCGTCATCACCTTTCTGGGTGCTGACCACCTGCCCGGTTTACATGGCCTTCGTCCTCGACGCGGGGGGCTACGTCGTGTTCGTGGCGTGCCTGCGCAGAATGCGCCTGCCGCCGCCGGCGGCCCGCGCCGAGTCGAAAAACGGAAAAGAAAACAGCATCTATCAGGACTATGTGGAGGGCCTGCGCTACAGCCTGGGGCACCCGGTGATAGGCATGCTGCTGGTGCTGAGTTTTTTCAACGACGGACTGCGCGTGTTGACCATGCGGCTGCTGCCCGCGTATGCCGACAAGCTGTACAGCGGCGGCCCGAACGGCCTTGCGCTGCTGGCTGGCGTGACCGGCATAGGCGCCGCAGCCGCGTCGGTCTGGCTGGCGCGCAGCCGTGCACCGGAGCAGACCGCGCGCATCATCCTGTGGAGCTTTCTGGTGGGCATAGCCTCCACGCTGGTGTTCATCGCCACCAGCCAACCGCGGGTGGCGCTGGCGGCACGCCTGGTGTTCGGCGTGGCCGCCGAAGCCGCGCTGACGGCCACCATGATCCTGCTGCAGGGCAACGTGAATGAGGCCTACCGCAGCCGCGTGATGGGGCTGTGGTTCATGGTGTCGCAGGTGTCGAACGTGTCGCTGCTGGCCATCGGGCCGCTGGCCGAACGCTTCGGGCTGAGTGCGTGGGTAGCGGTCCAGGCTAGCTCTGTTCCGGAGCCGGCTACGCTGGCATGACCGCGGTCAAGGCCGGCTCTCGCCGGAACTGCTGCGGTATTGCCAGAAGCTGGGCAAAACAAATCCCGTCGCAATGACGCCTGCCAGACACACCAGGCCACCCACCCAGATGGACGCCGACACACCCCAGGCGTCCGCCATGAAGCCGGCGCGGGCGTTGCCGATGAGGGGGCCGGTCAGGTAGCTGATCATCTCGATGCCGGCCAGCCGACCGCGCAGGATGTTGGGAATGGTCTCGTTCCAGATCGTGCCGAGGAACACGCCGCTCACCATGTCGGCCGCGCCGGCCACGGCCAGGCACACCAGGGCGAACATCAGGCTGGGCGCGAAGCCCAGGGCCACGATGCCCAGCGCCCACACGGCCGCCGCCAGGACGACCGCGCGGCCGTGCCGCCTGACCCGGTTGGTCCAGCCGCTGAAGAGCCCGATCACCAGGGCCCCCACCGACATCGCCGACAGCAGCCAACCCACTGCAGCGGTGTGCCCGTCGGCCGCCGCCATGGCCGGGAACAAGGCGATCGGGAAGGCAAAGGCCATCGCCACGATATCGACGATGTAGGTTCCCATCAGCGCGGGCCGCGCCCAGGCGAAGCGCAGGCCCTCGGCCAGGTCGGCCAGCAGATGCGGCCGCTCGGAAGCTGCATCGACCGGCCCCATGCGCTCGCTCGGAATGCGGGCCAGAAAAACCAGTGCAGCGATGAAGGTCGCAAAGTCGAACAGGTAGGCGCCCACCGCGCCCCAGCGTGCCAACAACAGGCCGGCCAGTGCCGGCCCGGCGACCATCCC
>JANLPN010000042.1:0-7994 GCA_031367285.1 Betaproteobacteria bacterium
CCGCGCGCAACCGGCTCTGTGGCTGGCGGGTGTGTCAGCACGGTGTTCAAGGCAATTGGGCTCCCATGGCGGCTATTGTCGCGGCAAGCGTGAACCAGGCGCAGGGTGCATGGCCGAGCGCCGGCGCCCCATGCCGGACGACAGGGCGGGCGGATTTTGCCGACTTCCCGCACTGTCTGGGTTAAACTGCCCCGTCGTCCTGCGCCTCCCCGTATGGCCATCGCACTTTTCAGGAATGCGGCTGCATGACCGTCCGACTCCACCAGTTGTTTTGCCTGTGCGTGCTGCTTTGCTTCGGTGCGCTGCCGGTGCACGCCAAACGTATTGCCCTGGTCATAGGAAACGACAACTACGCCCTGGTTACCAAACTCGAAAAAGCCGGCAACGATGCGGACGCCATGGCACGGGAGCTGACCGCGGCCGGCTTCGAGGTGCGCAAATACAAGGACCTGGCATTCAAGCAGATGGTGGTGGCGTTCGAAACCTTCTTCGACAAGATCAAAGGTGGCGACGAGGTTGCCGTGTTTTATGCCGGGCACGGCGTACAGACCGACCGCGGCAGTTACCTGCTGCCCACTGACGTGGAGGGTGAGACCCAGTCCCAGATCGAGAAGGTCTCCTATTCGGTCAACGGCCTGCTGGAAGAGCTGGACAAGATCAAGCCGCGTTTCAGCCTGCTGATCGTGGACGCCTGCCGCGACAACCCGCTGCGCTCGCGCGGGCGCAGCATAGGCGTCGCGCGCGGACTGAATGCGCCCGACCTGGCCAAAGGCCAGATGGTGGTTTTTTCGGCCGGCAAGAACCAGCGCGCGCTGGACTCGCTGAACGAGAAAGACGGCAACCCGAACGGCGTATTCACACGCGAGTTCGTGGCCCGTATGCGGCGTCCCGGGGTGAGCGTGGAGCAGCTGGCGATCGAAGTCAAGAATTCGGTGGAGCAGCTGGCGCGCACGGTGGAACACGACCAGCGGCCCCTGATCGTCAACGACTCTACCGGCGACTTCTATTTTTTTGCGCCCAGTGCGGCCCGTGCGGCCGCGCCCGGTCAGGCGCCTGCCATCGACCAGTCGCTGCGTGAAGACCAGTTCTGGGCCGACACCAAAGCGCCCGACAACATGGAAGGCTACGAGGCCTACCTGGGTGTGTACCCCAATGGGCGTTATGCGGGCCTGGCTCGGGCCAATATTTCGCGCCTGAGAACACGTGCTCCGGCGCCTGGCGCCGCTATGGCAGCCGACACCCAGCCGACCTCACGGTCGCCGTCGAGCCCCGCTGCGGCGCAGCCGGCTACTGCAGCGCCGGCGCCCGGACCGGCTACAGCGTTACAGCTGGCGGCGGCGCCATCGAGCGCACTGGTCGTGACCAGCCCGCCGGCAGCCGCGGACACAACGCGGCCGGCTCCGGCCGGCTCCGGTGGCGCCGGCACACGCACCAGTTACACGCTGTCCAACGGCGACAAATACGAAGGCGACGTGGTCGGCGCGGTGCGTACCGGCCAGGGCAAATACCAGTTCGCCAACGGTGACCGCTACGAAGGGGCACTGGTGGACAACGCCTTTACCGGCAAAGGCGTGATGAGTTTTGCCTATGGCGACCGGTTTGAGGGCGACTATGTACGCGGCGCCAAACACGGCCAGGGCGTCTATGTGTTTGCCAACAAGGACCGCTACGAGGGTGCCTACGCCGACAACCTGTTTGAGGGCAAGGGCTCCTTCATCTATGCCAGCGGCGAGCGCTACGACGGCGAGTTCGCGCATGGCGCCAAACATGGCAAGGGTGTGTACCGGTTTGCCAACGGCGAAACCTATGACGGCAGCTACGTGGACAACGCCTACGACGGGCGCGGCAGTTATACCTACGCCAGCGGCGACCGGTATGAGGGCGAATACAAACGCGGTATCAAGCAGGGGCAGGGCATTTACCGCTTTGCCAACGGCGACCGTTATGAGGGCGGTTTTTTAAACAACGTATTCAACGGTTCGGGCAAGCTGTTTCTGGCCACGCGTGACCGCTATGAAGGGGAATTCCGCGACAACGTCAAGGACGGAAACGGCGTGCACTATTTTGCCAATGGCGACCGTTATGAAGGCGCGTTTCGCGGCGGCGTGCAGGCTGGCAGCGGCACCCACGTGTATGCCAACGGCGACAAATACATTGGCCTGTTTGAAGGCGGCGTGCGGCATGGCAAAGGGGTGTACCAGTATGCCAATGGCCAGAAGCGGGATATGGAGTTTGTCAACGGGGTGGAGAAGACCAATTGAAGAAACCAACTGACTACACACGCGGGCAGGCACTGCCGGAGCTGCTGGCACGGCGCATCATGATCCTCGATGGCGCCATGGGCACCATGATCCAGCGTTTCCGGCTCAGCGAGGCGCAGTACCGGGGCGAGGCTTTCAAGGACTTCCACAAGGACGTGAAAGGCAACAACGAGTTGCTGAGCCTGACCCGGCCCGACGTGATCGCCGACATCCACGAGGCTTACCTGGCCTGTGGCGCCGATCTGATAGAGACCAACACCTTCGGCGCCACCAGCGTGGCGCAGGCGGACTACGACATGGCGCATCTGGCGCGCGACATGAATCTGGCCTCGGCGCGGATTGCGCGTGCCGCCTGTGACAAGTTCTCCACGCCCGAACAGCCGCGTTTCGTGGTCGGCGCCCTCGGCCCAACCCCCAAAACCGCGAGTATCAGCCCCGACGTGAACGACCCCGGCGCGCGCAATGTGAGCTTTGAGCAACTGCGCGCGGCGTACCACGCGCAGACCCTGGCGCTGATCGAAGGCGGCAGCGACCTGTTGCTGGTGGAGACGATTTTCGACACGCTGAACGCCAAGGCAGCGCTGTTTGCGATTGACGAGGTGTTCGAGGAAACCGGCGAACGACTGCCTCTCATCATCAGCGGCACCGTCACCGATGCTTCCGGCCGCATCCTGAGCGGGCAGACCGTGACGGCGTTCTGGTACAGCGTGCGCCACGCACAGCCGCTGGCAGTAGGACTGAACTGCGCGCTGGGTGCGGCACTCATGCGGCCCTATATCCAGGAGCTCAACCGGGTGGCGCCCGACACTTTTATCAGCTGTTACCCGAATGCCGGCCTGCCGAACCCCATGTCGGAGACCGGTTTTGACGAAACCCCGGAAGTCACGTCGCGGCTGCTCAAGGAGTTTGCCGAGCAGGGCTTGGTGAACATCGTGGGTGGCTGCTGCGGAACTACGCCAGAGCATATTGGCGCCATTCGCGATGCGGTGGCTCCGCTGCCTGTACGTGCGCTGGCCCGCCAGCATTTCTACCAGCAAGCGGCCTGAGGTTCAGCGCGGCGCACCTTCCGGTGCCTGGCGGCCAGCACCGCGTTTTAGCTGCTGGTTGGCAGTTTCGCGGATCAGCTCGCGCAGCCAGCGGTGTTCGGCTGATCGCTGGGCGCGTTCGTGCCACATCAGGAAATAACGGATGCGCGGCAGCTTGAGTGGTGGCAAAAATACCTGCAGGTCCGCCTGACTGGCAAACTGGAACGCCATGTGCCCGGAGGTGGTCAGCACCAGGTCGCTTTGCGCCAGAATACGTGGCAAGGTGTTGAAATATGGCACCCAGGCCACTACCCGGCGCGTGTAGCCGCGTTCGGCCAGCAGGCGGTCCACCACGCCGGGGCGGGTGCCCGAGGCCGGTGACGCCGCCACATGCGGCAGTTCCAGATACTGTTCCAGCGTCATGTCCTGCCGGATCCGGGGGTTGGCGCGCGCCGCCACCGACAACACGTTGTCGTCAAAAAGGGTGACGTAACGCACCGTGGAGGAGCGGATCAGATTGGACTCGACCAGCACCTCGGCCTGACCGGACTCGAGCAGGTCCGCGCCGTCGGAGTCGCTGCGCACGGGAGTCACCACGACGGACGCACCGGGCGCGCCCGCGCGGATGGCACCCAGGATCGCACCCAGCAGGTCGGCACTGATGAAGTCGGGAATCGCCAGTTTGAGCGAGCGGGTCATGGCGCGCGGGTCGAAGGCTTTCGGTGCGTCGAGCAGGGTCTGCATCTCCGACAGGATTCGCCGCGCCGGTACCAGCAACGACATGGCGTGGTCCGTCGGAATCATGGCGTGCCCGCCCCGCACCACCACCGGGTCTCCCAGCGCAGTGCGCAGGCGCCGCAGCGTCACGCTCATCTGGGGCTGCGACTGGCCGAGGGACTCCGCGGCGCGCGACACGCTGCCTTCGGTCAGCAGCGCCACCAGCGCGCGCAGCTGGCTGATCTCCAGGCCCGGTGGAGCGGACGGCCGCGACCTGGCCAACCGGGGGCGCGGTGCACGCACGGAGGGCGTTGAAGCGGACTTTTCGACCATGACGCCTGAGTTATACAGTCTATGTCTACAAGACCATTGTGCGGCAAGCGGTGGCGATCTAAAAATGGGCCATGCGCGACACCCACGATCAGGCGGTACGCCGCCCCAACATCATCTTCATCCTCGCCGACGACCTGGGCTGGGGCGACCTGTCCTGTTACGGCCGGCCGGACTACACCACACCGCATATGGACCGGTTGGCCGCCGAGGGAGCGCGCCTGACCGATTGTTATGCGGCCTCCGCGACCTGCTCGCCCACCCGCATATCGCTGCTTACCGGGCGCTACCCGGCACGCCACCCGGCCGGCATTGCCGAGCCGCTGCTGCACTGGGTGCACGGCGACACGCTGGGGCTGGAGCCGGAATTTCCGGCGCTGCCGCGTCTGCTGTCGGGCGCAGGCTACAAGAGCGCGTTATTGGGCAAATGGCACTGCGGCGAGCCACCGCTGTTCGGGCCGCTCAAGTCGGGCTTCGATGAGTTCTTCGGGCTAAAAAGCACCGGGGCGGCGTATTTCAGCTACCGCGGCGAGGACGGCCGCTACCTGGCCATGGACGGCGACGAAGAGGCCGGACGGGCCGGTTACCTGACCCACGTACTCACGGACCGGGCCTGCGACTTCATCGAACGCAACCAGGCCAACCCGTTCTACCTGTCGCTGCATTACACCGCGCCCCACTGGCCCTGGGAGGCCCCGTACCAGGAAGAGGAATACGACGACCGGCCGGCCACTACCAACGGCGGCTCGATCGAAGTGTTCGCCGAAATGATGCGCGCGCTCGACGACGGCGTGGGCAAGCTGATGGACACGTTGCGCCGGCTGGGGCTGGACGGCAATACCCTGGTGGTGCTGACCAGCGACAACGGCGGCGAACGTTACTCCTACCACTATCCGCTGACCGGCTACATCCGTCTGCTGCGCGAAGGTGGTATCCGGGTGCCGGGCATCGCACGCTGGCGTGGCCAGATACCGGCCGGGCAGGTCAGCCCCCAAATGTGCATTACCATGGACTGGACCGCGACTTTCCTGGCCCTGGCCGGTGCGGCGGCCGACCCGCGTTATCCGCCCGACGGCGTGGATTTGATGCCGGTGCTGCGCGGCGAACAGGCCTGCTTCGACCGCACGTTGTTCTGGCGTACACCGACCGCCAGCGCGGCGCGACGCGGGCCATGGAAATACTTCCGGCACCAGAACGCGCAGCAGGCGAGCCTGTTCAACCTGGTGCGCGATATCCGCGAATACGCCGACTTCTCCGGCGACCATCCCCAGCTGCTGCAGGAACTGAGCTCAGCCTACGCGGAGTGGGAAAACACCGTGTTGCCGCGTCCGGCGCCACCCGCCGCGCCGGGTGTTGCCGGCCTGGATTTCCAGATTTACTGAGGCCCGGCGAGTCGCCTGCGCCGCCAACTAATCGACCCGCCTCTTCCACCCCCACCCCAGGAGTTCACCGCCATGCCTATTACAAGTTTTCCCAACCGCCACCGACGCCTGGTGCTGGCGCTGGCGGTAGGGGCTGCCGCAGGTGCCGCCCTGGCCCAGAGCGCTTATCCGTCCAAGCCGGTACGCATCATCGTTCCGGCGGCGGCCGGCAGCTCGGCCGACGTCATCGCCCGCTTGCTGGGTGAACGCATGTCCAAGCTCGGGCCCCAGCCATGGATCATCGAAAACCGGCCCGGTGCCGGCGGAACCATTGGCGCCGACGTAGTCGCCAAAGCCACCGCCGACGGCCACACGCTGCTTTTTACGGCCAACAACTTCATCATCTCGCCCAAGCTGTTTCCGTCCGTGCCGTACGACATCTACCGTGACTTCACGCCCATCGGCCTGGTGGCGACGGGGCAGGACGCGATCTTTGCCCACCCCTCGCTCAACGCCAAATCGCTCGCCGACCTGTTGGCAGCGGCCAAACGCTCGCCGGATGGGCTCAACTACGGCGCGCCTTTCCTGGGCTCCTCCGCGCATCTGATCATGGAGAGCCTGGCACGCGCCGCCAACATGAAGCTGAACTTCATCCCTGCCAGCGGCGGACCGCAATCGTTCACCGAGGCCATGGCCGGTCGTGTGCCGGTGGTGATAGGCTCGGCGGCGGCAGGTGAGCAACTGGTCAAGACCGGCAAGCTGAGCGCCGTGGCCGTGGTGGCCGATGAACGCTCCGCCATGTTGCCCGACGTGCCCACGCTGAAGGAAGCCGGTTTTCCGGCTGTGAACCTGCCGTTCTGGTTCGGACTCTACGGGCCGGCCAAACTGCCGGCTCCCATCGTGCAACAGGTCAACAAGGAGCTTGCGCTCACATTGGGCGACAAGGAGTTCGCCCAGGGGCTGGTCAGCCGGGGATTCTTTCCACGCCCAGGCGCACCGGCCGGCCTGGAGTACGCAATGCGAGAAGGTGAGCCGGTATTTGCCAAAGCCATTGCGGACGCGGGCGTCAAGCCATAACCGTCCCCGCTCTGGCCCCGCGCACAATAGGCCATGCCAAATCCTGCTGACGAACCCGGTTCCGCGTTATGGAGCCACCTGCTTGCGCTGCCCAAGGCCGAGGTACATGTGCACCTGGAAGGCAGCCTGGATGCGGACCAGCTGGCGCTGCTGGCCGCACAGGCGGGCCAGCCACTGCCCCGCCCGCGTGAGCAGCTTTTCCAGTTCTCCGGCCTGGCGGACTTCTTGCATTTCCTGGACTGGGCCTGCGGCCTGGTGCGCAGCCACGAGCAGTTGGCGGCCATCGCCTACGCTTTCTGCAGCCGCATGGCCGCAAGCGGTACCGGGTACGCCGACGTCATCGTCAACCCGACCCACTGGCCGGCCTGGCGGGAACGGCCGGGCGCAATGGTTCAGGCGCTGGATGACGGCTTTCGCATGGCTGAGCAGGACGGCTTGCCCCCGGTGGGCCTGTGTATCAGCCTGCTGCGCACCCAGTCCGCGGCGCAGGCCGTGGATCTGGTGGACGAGCTTTTCCGGCTGCGCCATCCCCGGGTCGTCGCGCTCTCCGTGGACGGCAATGAAGCGCTTGCCGGGCGCACCGGGCCACGTTTTGCCGAGGCCTTCCGCAAGGCGGGTGCCCACGGGCTGCGACGCACCGTACACGCGGGCGAATCGAGCGGCCCCGACGGCGTGCGCGACGCCCTGGACCTGCTGGGGGCCGACCGTATCGACCACGGTGTGCGTGCCGTCGAAGACCCGGCGCTGGTGGCGCGGCTGGCCGAGCTGGGGATCCCGCTGGGTGTTTGCCCCGGCTCCAACCTGGCGCTGGGCCTGTACGCCTCCATGGAGGAACACCCGATCAACCGCCTGCGCCTGGCCGGTGTGCGGGTGTCGGTCAATACCGACGATCCGGCCCTGTTCGGCACCTCGCTGGTCCAGGAGTATGCGCGCTGCGTGTCGGCCTATGGCTGGGACGATGGCGTGCTGCGCGCGCTGGCCGGAAATGCCGTGCAGGCGAGTTTCGCGGCGCCCGAGATCAAGGCCCGGCTCGTTGGGCAACTCGCCGCCTGGCAAGCCGGCTGACAAGCCCGTAAAATCGCGGCTATCCCAAGGAGCGTTGCAGCGCAGCCGGACTGGCCCAGGTCTTGCGCGTCAGGCTTGGGACCGCAACGACGCTCACCTGTTGACCCTTCAACATTGCAGGTGAGCCCATGTCCAACAACGCATCTTCTTCCGCCACC
>JANLPN010000046.1:0-1643 GCA_031367285.1 Betaproteobacteria bacterium
GGGCTGCAGGCGATGGAGCTCGCAGTCCACGACCTGTACCTCAACGCCAGGCCCGATGCCGATTGGCGCGAGGACCGCGTGGCGGTCGTGCTCATCGACGACGAGGACATTCGCCGGCTCGGGCAATGGCCCCTGACCGACCAGACGCTGGCGGGCGTGATCGAGAACCTGGTGCAGGCCGGCCCCAGCGCCGTCGGGTTCGACCTCTACCGTGACCTGCCGGTGGCGCCGGGCACGGACCGTTTCGGGCAGGTATTGGCGGCCAACCCGCATGTTTTCTTCGTAATGAAGTTCGGCGGCCAGAATGCGGCACGGGTCGGGCCACCACCTCCGCTGGCGGGCAGCGACCGCGTGGGTTTTGCCGACGTGATCGTCGATCCCGGGGGTTTCGTGCGCCGCGGCCTGCTGTTCCTGGACGACGGCAAGACAGTCGGTTATTCCTTTGCGATGCGACTGGTCCTGCCGTATCTGGCGGCACGGGGCGTGGTTCCCGCGCCCGGCACACCGGACCCGGAGCACGTGCGACTCGGACAAGTCACCATACGCCCCCTGGAGGCGAATGACGGGCCTTATGTCCAGTCCGACGCGGCGGGCTACCAGTTCCTGATCGACTACAAAGGCGGCGCCAATCCCTTTCGCACCTTCTCGTTGTCGGACGTGCTGGACAAGCGCATCCCGGCCGGGGCCCTGCAAGACCGAATCGTGGTGGTGGGTGTCTCGGCCGACAGCGTCAAGGATTTTCTGCTGACACCGTTCAACCACCGCCAGACAGATATGGCCGGCACACCCGGAGTTCTTATCCATGCGCAGGTGATCAGCCAGCTGTTGCGTGCCGGACTGCAAGGAGAACGTCCGATGGCGTTCCTGCCCACCGGGGTGGAGTATCTGAGCCTGCTGGTGTGGAGCCTGGTCGCTGTAGCCACTGCGCTGCGCGTGCGGGTGCTGGCGATCTTCTGGGTGCTGGCAGGCATCGAAACCCTGGTGCTGCTGGGCGGCAGCTACGCGGCCTTCCTGGCGGGCTGGTGGATGCCGGTGGTTCCGCTGGCGCTGGTGGGCGTAGCCTGCGCCGGACTTTCGATCGCCTACTTGTCCAGCCTGGAGCGCAGCGAGCGCCGCTACCTGATGGACATCTTCTCCAAGCAGGTCTCACCCGATGTGGCCGAGGAGATGTGGCGTTCGCGCGACCAGTTCATCAAGGGAGGGCGCCTGGAGCCGAGGCTGCTGACCGCCAGCATCCTGTTCACCGACCTGCACAACTTCACGCAGGTCGCCGAGCGCCTGTCGCCGCCCGAATTGATGGAATGGCTGAACCTGTACATGGACCGCATGGCCGGCCTGGTGATGCAGCATGGTGGCGTGGTTGACGACTATTTTGGCGACGCGATCAAGGCCAACTTCGGCGTGCCGATCGCCCGGGTAGACGAGCACGCGATCGACGAGGATGCGCGCCATGCCGTGCGTTGCGCCCTGGCCATGGGCGTGGCGCTTGAGGCCATGAACCGGGATTGGGAGGCTGCCGGCCTGCCGCGCATCAGCATGCGCGTCGGTATCGCGACCGGCGTGGTGGTCGCCGGTTGCCTGGGCAGCACGCAGCGCATGAAGTTCACGACACTGGGTGACATCGTCAATACCGCCGCCCGGCT
>JANLPN010000059.1:0-1857 GCA_031367285.1 Betaproteobacteria bacterium
CTGGCCGTGGCGCCTGATTATGAGTAAAGAAAGCAGGGAGAAGAGATGAGCAGCAACGGCAAGAACAAGCCGGCAACGACCCTTGAGTCCATCCTCGCGTACTACCGCGAGGCGGCACAGAGCAATCGCGACCATGGAGACAGTTTCGAACGCTTGGTAGCTAGGCTCCAATGTACGGCGCGCCTATCGAAGCGCCTGCGACCAAAGCAGAAGGTTGCACAACGCCGTGAACCGTTCCTGCGCTCCACTTGCGGGCGCCGTTGCTTGCTCGGTACTCTTCGATGACTGCCGGTCAACCGGACCATTCTCCTGAGCGATGATCCGCCTGCAATGGATCGCTCCCAAGAGTTCGCGAAGCTCCTTGAGCGCTCGGATGCGTTCACGAAACACCTCGTTTCGCTGCTGCAACGCGTTTCCGGCTTACGCGACGACGCACGAGGGCAGGCCGCGCGGCGTGCAGCGCATCTCGCGCTCGAGCACGGTGCTGCAGTGCGAGTCCTTTTCGCCGCGGGAGCGCCGAATGCGGCCTGCGCGCTACTGCGCTCACAATACGAGGCCGCACTACGCGGTGCCTGGGCGCTGTACGCAGCCTCAAACGAGAGGGTCGACAAGCTGAATCGACCGCTCGATCTGGACAGCGAGCAGGCGGCCAAGAACTTGGACGGCCCTGAGAAGATGTTGGCTGCGCTCAAGGCACGCGCCGGTTTCAACCCACAGCTAATGGGCCTTGTGATCCCGCTGGAGGAGATCCGCAAGAACCAGTGGAAGGCGATGAATTCGTTCGTCCACGGTGGTATCCATCCGCTGCAACGCATGGACGCCTTCCCGGTGGAGCTCGCGGCCCAGGTCGTGCGCAACTCCAACGGCATCGCGCACATCGCCTGTCGGTTGTTGATGCGGCTGGCGACGCACCTCGATGCTGCCTCGGCTGCCGAGACGGAGCGCGCCTACCTGGGATTCGAGGACTGCGTACCTATGGTGTCGCCCGCAGCGTAGAAATCTTCAGTCGCCGACGCGGCGCTTGAGTGAGATTGAGGAACGGCGCGTCGCTTGGCGCCGTGTGGGCTCAGTGGCTCACCGCCTCGCGCATCCATCGCGCAATTCATAGGCCAGCGCCCCCCTGCGGGCTCTCATGCCGCCCGGGTCCCGCTACGAAGCGCCACCGCCCGGAGCAGACTCCGCCATACCGACCGGCGCTGCAGCACGCGGCCTGCTTCCAAATCCGGGCGATTGACAGCTCTGAACGTAGGGCGCATATTTGCGCCATGAGTGCGCCTCCCTATGACCCCGGTACCTTCGCTCAGCTCTTTGGAGAGTCGCGCGGCCAGCGCCTATGGGCGAAGTTGAACACCCCTGAGTACATCTCCTGCCTAGAGACGACTACAGCGTTGCATCAGCCTGCGGTCAAGGGGATTGAAGAGCCCCTGCTGCGGGACTTCGGGGCCGACGTCATGGAGGACCGCGTCAAACAAATGATCGGCCACATGGTGCGGCAAGTGATGGAGCGCCACGGCTACGAAGTCGACCAGCAGAAGGTGAAGATTGACAGCATTCCCTTCTACGCCGGCACGCGCTACAAGCGCCGGGACGAGTGGGTCTACCACGTCTGGCGCAGATCGAAGGACCCGCGCACCTGCGCACTTACGGCAGACAAGCAAGGTGCGCAGCTGCCGGCTCAAAGGGACGAGCGCTGGCTT
The DNA here is from genome assembly GCA_031367285.1 of Betaproteobacteria bacterium. Classification (GTDB taxonomy): domain Bacteria; phylum Pseudomonadota; class Gammaproteobacteria; order Burkholderiales; family Burkholderiaceae_C; genus CAISIP01. Next base: position 1,698 of record JANLPN010000059.1, read on the forward strand.
TACTGGCGCTCTTTCAGCGGCCTGCTACGTGCAAGCGTGATGTTTGGGATGCACTCCGAAGAGCAGGCACGCAAAGACATTCTGCGGCAGGGCTATCACCTCGTGACCATGTCGCGCGTCATGCGTGCGGCTTGAAGGCCCCCATGGACGACGAAATCAG
>JANLPN010000136.1:0-2353 GCA_031367285.1 Betaproteobacteria bacterium
CTACCGAGCAAAAAATACGCGGCTCGGCCGACCAGTATGCGGACTGGGTCGTGGTCGTCACCGGGTATGAACAGGAAGCGCTGGCGAATCTTTCCGCAGCGGAACTGTCCGGTGGTTCTCTTGAGAAGCTCGGGGCCGTCCGCAGCCAGATCAATGGCCTGTATTCGCCTTCATACTCCGCCACGCCTGCGGACATCCGCTAAAACAGGAACCCAGTTTTTCCGGCACTACGTTGTTATCGGGGTGTTTCGCTCCCCGTAGCGCGGTTTTGTCGCTGAATCGCGTTGTCGGTATAAACGTGAGCGTTCGTGGCCTTCCCCAGCCCTAGAATCTGTAACAAGAAAGAACGGCCAACGGTCGTCCGGGACCATGACCAATCTGTTTTTCGAGAAGCCTATCCTGAACGCGCCGTACGGGTATCCGGGCCGCTACTGGGAACTCGACAAGACAGGTCAGCCCACGCAGCGGATCATCGAGGCGCGCAGGCCGGCCGAGTTCATCACACCGATCCCCAAGCCCAAGAAGCAGAAAGGGGCACAGCAGCAGGATGTGCTGCTTTTCGACGAGGCACTTTCCAGTCAGGCGCAGCAGTACCACTCGGCCATCATCAACTCGGTCCGCACCGAGGTGGACAAATGGCGGGCCCTGAAAAATCCGAATGACTGGCGTGTGACCCCTGAGACGGCCCGCCTGCTGCAACACTGGCGTCATCACAGTTTCAGCGGCGTGCGCCCGTTCTTCTGCCAGGTCGAAGCCGCCGAGACGGCGATTTGGCTGACCGAAGTCGCTCCGCAAATCGGCAAGGTCGGCCAGACCTTTGTGGACCATCTCGCCAACGCCAATAACGACGCTAACCCGGAGCTGATGCGCCTGGCCCTCAAACTGGCCACCGGTGCGGGCAAGACGACTGTCATGGCCATGCTGATTGCCTGGCAGACCGTGAACGCCGTACGGCGGCCCGCTAGCCGGAAGTTCACCCGCGGGTTTTTATTGGTTGCTCCGGGTCTGACCATCAAAGACCGTCTGCGTGTGCTGCAGCCCAACGACCCGGACAGCTACTACGCCAGCCGCGAACTGGTACCGGGCGACATGCTGGGCGATCTGGAACGTGCCAAGATCGTCATCACCAACTACCACGCCTTCAAGCCGCGCGAGCGCATGGAGTTGTCCAAGGGCGGCCGGCTGCTGCTGCAAGGCCGCGGCGGCGATGCACTCGACACGCTGGAGACCGAAGGCCAGATGCTCCAACGTGTTATGCCCGACCTGATGGGCATGGGCAATGTGCTGGTCATCAACGACGAAGCGCACCACTGCTACCGCGAAAAGCCCGGAGCCAAAGCCGACGATGAAGCGTTGAAAGGTGATGACCGCAAAGAGGCCGAAGAGAACAATGAGGCGGCCCGGCTGTGGATTACCGGGCTGGAGGCGGTAAACCGCAAGTTGGGCGTGGCGCGCGTGCTGGACCTGTCGGCCACGCCATTCTTTCTGCGTGGATCGGGTTACGCCGAGGGCACCTTGTTCCCCTGGACCATGAGCGACTTCTCTCTGATGGACGCCATTGAATGTGGCATCGTCAAGCTGCCGCGTGTGCCGGTGGCCGACAACATCCCCGGCGCCGAGATGCCGATGTTCCGCAACTTGTGGGAACACATCCGCGCCAAGATGCCCAAGAAAGGCCGGGGTAAGGCGGAGGGACTCAACCCGCTCGATTTGCCGACGCAATTGCAGACTGCGCTCGAAGCGCTGTACGGCCATTACGAAAAGACATTTGAACTCTGGGCGCAGGAGAAAATTTCCGTCCCGCCATGCTTCATCGTCGTGTGCAACAACACCTCGGCGTCCAAGCTGGCGTACGACTACATCTCGGGCTTTCAGCAGCCACACGCGGACGGCACCAGCAAGCTGGTCGAAGGCCGCCTGCCGCTGTTCCGCAACCACGACGAACACGGCAACGCATTGGGCCGCCCTCGCACGCTGCTGATCGACAGCGAGCAACTCGAATCCGGCGAAGCGCTGGACGACAACTTTCGCGGCATGGCAGCAGACGAGATAGAACGCTTCCGCCGCGAGATCGTCGAGCGCACGGGAGACTCGCAAGCCGGCCAGAACATCACCGACCAGGACTTGCTGCGCGAGGTTATGAACACCGTAGGCAAGTCTGGCCGCCTGGGCGACTCCATCCGCTGCGTCGTGTCCGTCTCCATGCTCACCGAAGGCTGGGACACAAACACCGTTACCCACGTGCTGGGTGTGCGCGCTTTCGGCACCCAGTTGCTGTGCGAGCAGGTCATAGGCCGCGCCTTGCGCCGGCAGTCCTATGAACTCAATGAAGAGGGCCTGTTCAACGTCGAAT
>JANLPN010000206.1:0-3224 GCA_031367285.1 Betaproteobacteria bacterium
CGGCTGATGCGCGCCGGCATGGTGGAGGCATGGCGCAGCGATTTTGTGCGCACGGCACGCGCCAAAGGCCTGAGCCGCCAGCGTATCGTCTGGCGCCATGTGGCGCGTAACGCCCTGTTGCCGGTTGTCACCATGCTGGGCCTGCAGGCCGCGGCCATGCTGGGCGGCAGCGTGGTGATCGAGAGTGTGTTCGCCATCCCCGGCCTGGGCCGCCTGGCTTACGAGGCCGTGACCCAGCGCGATGTGCCATTGCTGCTGGGCATCATCCTGGCCGGCACCGTGATGGTGATTCTGGTCAATCTGCTGGTCGATCTTGCGTATGCCAGGCTCGACCCGCGCGTAATCACTGGCTGATGCTGCGCCGCTTTCGCCATTCACGCGAGGGGCTGGCCGGCGTGTTGCTGCTCACCCCGATTGTGCTGGCGGCGCTGCTGGCGCCCTGGTTGTCGCCCGGCGATCCGCAGGCCATGGCCGGGCCGTCGCTGCTGCCGCCTTTTCAGGACGCGGCTTTTCCGCTGGGTACGGACCGGCTCGGGCGCGACGTGCTGGCGGCCCTGTTGCACGGTGCCAGCGCTACCCTGATCGTGGCTGCGGCGGCGGCGCTGGGCGCCTTGTTGATGGGCACCTCCATCGGCACCGTGGCGGGTTTCGTGGGCGGGCGCACCGACGAGGCGCTGATGCGCCTGACCGAGGCCTTCCAGGCCGTACCCGGTTTCATTCTGGCGCTGGCGCTGGTCAGTGTGGTGGGGCCTTCGCTGGGCAGCGTGGTGCTGGCCATCACGCTGAGTTCCTGGACCGGGCCGGCGCGTGTGGTGCGCGCCGAAATACTGAGCCTGCGCAGCCGCGACTTTGTCGATGCCTATCGGGTGCTGGGCATGCGCCCGATGCAGATCGCCTTTCGCGAGGTCCTGCCCAACGCCCTGCCACCCGTGATCACCCTGGCCACCGTGGTGATTGCCGCGGCCATTCTGGTGGAGGCGGCCCTGTCGTTCCTGGGCCTGGGCGACCCGAACCGCATCACCTGGGGCCGCATGATCGCGGACGGCCGCGCCGTATTGCGTACCGCGCCGTTCCTGTCGGCCATTCCGGGTGCCGCCATCATCCTGACGGTTCTCGCCGTGAACCTGATTGGCGAGGGCATCAACGAAGCCCTGGCCGGCAAACGGGTGGCAGCATGAGACCTTCCATGCCGATGGATGATCTGCTGCACGTCGACCACCTGGCGGTGGACTTCGCCGATGCCGGGCAGACAGTGCACGCGGTACGCGACGCAAGTTTTGCGCTGGCAGCGGGCGGACGCCTGGCCTTGCTGGGTGAAAGCGGCTCGGGCAAGACCGTCAGCATGATGGCGCTGGCCGGCTTGCTGCCCGACAACGCCGTGGTGCGTGGCGCCATCACCTGGCCGGCGCTGGCCATGCCACCCCTGCTGGGCCGGGACATCGGGGTGGTGTTCCAGGACCCGATGTCCAGCCTGAACCCGGTGCTGACGATAGGCGAGCAGATTGCCGAAGTAGGCATGGCCCATCTGGGCCAGGACAAGGCGGCGGCGCTGCGCCATGCGCGTGATCTTCTGGAGCGCGTCGGCATCCCGGATGCCGGGCGCCGCCTGGCCGCTTTTCCGCATGAGCTGTCAGGCGGCCAGCGCCAGCGCGTCGCGATTGCCATGGCCATCGCGGCCGGCCCCAAGCTGCTGATTGCCGACGAGCCCACCACCGCGCTGGACACCGTGGTGCAGGCCCAGATCATGGCGCTGATCGACCGCCTGGTGCGTGACACCGGCATGGCCCTGCTGCTGGTCACCCACGACATTGCACTGGCACGCGGGATGGCCGAACAGGGCGTGGTGATGCGCCATGGCGAGGTAGTGGAGCGCGCGCGCATGGACGCGCTTGTGACCCGGCCCACCCACTTCTACACACAAAGCCTGATTGCCGCTTCGCTCGATCTGGACCGCCCGGTGCCGACACGGCCTCCGGTGCCGGCCACGCCACCCTTGCTGGCAGTCAACGGGCTGGCCAAGGCGCTGGGCCGGGGCGCAACACTCACACAGGTGCTGCGCGGCGTGGACCTGGACCTGCGTGCCGGCGAAACACTGGCGCTGGTGGGTGGCTCGGGTTCGGGCAAAACCACGCTGGCACGTATCGTCATGCGGCTGATCGAGGCGGATGCGGGTGCGGTTCGATTTGACCAGGGCGATTTGCTGGCACTGCGTGGCGAACCCCTGCGCCTGGCACGCCAGCGTTTCCAGATGGTGTTCCAGGACCCGCTGGGTGCCCTGAATCCGCGCGCCAGCATCGGTCGCCTGCTGGCCGATCCGCTGCGTCTGCACAATCTGCCGCACGGTGAAGACGCAGTAGCGGCTTTGCTGCGCCGCGTCGGCCTTGACCCGGTTTTGGCGCGTCGGCGACCCCATGAGGTGTCGGGTGGCCAGCGCCAGCGAGTGAACATTGCCCGCGCTTTGGCGACCCGCCCCGCCTTGCTGGTGCTTGACGAGCCGGTGTCTTCACTCGACGTCTCGGTGCGCGCCCAGGTTCTGGAACTGCTGCGCGGCATCCAGCAGGACACCGGTATCGCCTGCCTGTTTATCAGCCACGACCTGGCCGTGGTGCGCGCCGTGGCCGACCGCGTGGCGGTCATGGAACGCGGCAGAATCGTGGAAACCGGCCCGACCGCCGAGGTCATTGCCAACCCCCGGCACGAGGTCACGCGCGCGCTGCTGGCAGCCGCCCCGCGCCTTGGCAAAATCAACATGGAAGAAGGAACATTGGCATGAGTGAGGAAACCCTGCGCGCGGAGCTGGAGGCGAGTTTTCGCACCCGTGCCGACCTGTACCGGCTGATGCATGCCGAATTGGTGGCCGAGCTCGGGCGTGAGCGCGGCGAAGCGCTGATGGTGCGGATCATCGAAAAACGCGGACGGGAAGTGGGGGCCGGCTACTTCAAGGCCCGGGGCCCGAGCGCGCTGGCGGTGGGGGAGGCGTTCCTGGCCGTGAGCCCCGACCAGGGTCGCATGTACCCCACCGATGTCACGCGGCAAACCGATGGCATCGAATTCCGCGTGAAGCGCTGCCCGCTGAAGGACGCCTGGCAGGAGGCCGGCCTGGACGCCGACACCACGGTTACCCTGTGCCGGATTGCCGGCGCCTTTGACAAGGGGCTGTTCGAGGCGGCGGGCGTGGGCTTTCGCAACGAGACCTGGAGTACGCAGCGTGGTGGTGGCTGCTG
>JANLPN010000243.1:0-1893 GCA_031367285.1 Betaproteobacteria bacterium
CGCCTGGGACGACTGGGTGGCGCAGGACCCGGCCAATGTGGCGCGTGATGCCCTGCCTTCGGTGTGGCCCAACCATGGTTTGCGCAATGACGTGTTGCCGGCGAATTTCGCGGCGCGTATGGGGCGTTTTGCGTTCGACACTGGTTCGCCGTTGACCTCCGGCACCTGGGTCGCTGCACGCGAAGGCGCTTTTTGCGCGCTGAGCGCGACCCATGCCGTGGCCGACGGCGCGCGTGCCGCGTTTGCGCTGAGCCGGCCGCCGGGTCACCATGCGGGGGCGGACTTTTTTGGCGGCTACTGCTTTTTGAACAATGCGGCGCTGGCCGCGCAGGCCTTGCGTGACCGGGGCGTTGAACGGGTGGCTGTGCTGGATGTGGATTACCACCACGGTAACGGGACACAAGCCATTTTTTATGACCGAGCCGATGTTCTGGTCGCCAGCATTCACGGCGATCCGCATACCGAGTACCCGTTTTTCCTGGGGTATATGGATGAACTGGGTGCCGGGGCCGGAGAGGGCTTCAACCTGAACCTGCCTTTGCAGCGCGGCACCAACTTTGCGCGCTGGCGGGAGGCCTTGGCGTACGCGTTGCAACGTATCGCTGAATTCGGCGCCGGTGCGCTGGTTGTTTCGCTGGGGCTGGATACCTTCGAAGGCGACCCGATCTCCGGTTTTCAGTTGAAGAGCGACGACTTCCTGCGCGTTGGTGAGGACCTGGCCGGTGCCGGCTTGCCCACCGTATTTGTGTTCGAAGGCGGTTATGCGGTAGCGCAATTGGGCGTGAATGCCGTCAATGTGCTGGAAGGCTTCGCCCAGCGCAGCGGCTAGATTTCTTCCCGGTGCCGTGTGCGCAGCAGTGCGATCCAGCCCACCAATGCCACGCAGCCCAGCAGCAGCGGGAAACCCAGCGTGGGTGACCATTGCAGCAGTGCGCCCGAAGCGCCGGAAGCCGTCATGCTGCCCAGCGTGTAGGTGAGCACCAGAACGGAGGTGCTGTTGACCAGGGTGATGCCTTGTTCACGCGAGCCGATATCTATCATGGCCAGCGTGTACAGGCTGCCACCGGCGCCGCCCCACACGAAGACAATGGGCCAGGCCAACCAGCCTATGTGCGCCACCAACGGGATGACGCAGGTGGCCACCAGGGTCACAAACGACAACACGATCATCATGCTGCGCCGGCCGGCGGCCTTGTTGCGCCAGCGGTCCGCCAGCATGCCTACCGGCAGCATCATCACGGCACTGCCAAAACCGCTGGCCGATACCAGCAGGGCCGACGCCGCGGCACCCAGGCCCAGGGCCAGGCCGTACAGCGGCAGGATGGACGTGATGCCGCTCTCGAAGAACCCGCCCACAAACCCGGCCAGCATGATGATGGGATGTTTGACCAGCGCGTGCCAGACGCCGTGCCAGCCCACCTTGGAGCTGTGGGCGTCGGCGGCCGCCGGCATTTTGGGTATCAGCAGGCTCCAGGCCAGACCCAGCACCATGAAACCTATGGCAATCCACAAGGCCGCAGGCTCGCCGGGCCCCACCCAGACCAGCGTGGCTGGGCCGACCACAAAGGTGGTGCCGACCATGGTCTCGAAAATGCCCACGTTGCGGCCGCGTTGCTCGGGCCGGGAGAACTCGGCCACCACGGCCTCGGCCAGCACCCAGCGCAGCCCGGAGGCGGCGCCGGCCAGCAGCTCCAGAAAAAACCAGACAGCCAGTGCGTCCGTGAGCGCGAAGCCCAGCGCCGCAACGGCGGGAATGGCTGCCGCAAGCCACAGCGTGGGCCGGCGCCCGAGTTTTTGCGCCACCCAGGACGCAAACGGCGTAAACAGGAAGATGCCGGCCCAGCCGCTGGCCGCGAACAGGCCGGCCACGGTGGTTGATACGTCGGCGCCCTT